>CAJXRJ010000096.1 GCA_913058555.1 uncultured bacterium | reverse complement strand
GGCAGCGCGGCCCTTGTCAAAAGCGAAAAAACGATCCTGGCACCGTACTACGAAACGCGCCCTAGCCAGTCCCTTGCGATGGACGCGAGGTCGGGGGCGGAGCCGCCCTGGCCGTCGGTGTCGCTGAAGTAGTGCCGCTCGATCTCGATCACCGCGGCGTCAAGGTTTTGGCGCCCGGCCGCGTCGATGCGCGGAGAGTTCCGGAGGTCGCCCAGGAGCCCAAGCACCGAGACCGGCGTGATGTCAGTCGGCATCTGCGGGCCGCGTGCCTCGATCACTTCGTCTTCGCTCTTCATCACGACGCGCAGCATCAAAGCCACGGCGATGAAGGCGGGGATGAGGAAGAGCCAGCGCCAGTCGAAGCCCTTCTCTTTCTTGTAGGCCTTCGTCAAGTCCACGACGGGCTCGGCGTCCATGAGGTCCGCGTCGTCGTAGCGCTGGTAGACCGCCTGGATGTCGTCCGACTTCGGAGTCGCGAAAGCGAAGCTCTTGGGGTTCTCGACGCCTTCCTTCGGGCCAAGCTCCACCATCCAGATGCGCTCGGTCATGACGCCTTCTTCGTCGTCGGCGAAACGGGCCACGGACACGTCCTGGGGCTCGGTCTTCTTGACCTCGAAGTCCTTCGGTGCGATCTCGGCAATGTCCGCGAGCTTAGGAACCACGCCCTCGGCCTGGGCCTTCACCTCGACGATGAGGACTCCGTCGTCCGAGCGGCGCTCGTCGAGGATCTGCGTGAGCTGGAGGTTCTTGTAAGGGCGAACCGTCGCCTCCTTGATGGACGCATCGATGGGCACGACGGGCGATGTGATCGGAAGGACCACGTAGCCGGTGACGTCGTTGAAATCGAGGTCAATCTTGAGGGGCGGCACGCGATCCACCTGGGGGCCCTTGGCCTTCAGAAGGATGTAGGCGTAAGCGGTCTTGCGCCAGCCGAACTCTTCGTCGGCCTTGGACGAGGCGTCCTCGCGGTTGAAGGTCACGCTCATGACCTCGAACTGCTCGGAGAGGAGCGTGCGCGCGGCCTCTTCGAACTTGTCGCGGTAGTTCTCCTGGGGCCGGCCGTTGTTGTAGTAGTAGTTGACCGCGTTGGCTTGGTTCTGGAGGTAGCGCGAGAAGCCGCCGCTCTCGCGGCCGATCTCCTTCGTGTACCGGATATCGATCTTCACGCCGAAGGGCTCGGTGCCCACGTTGCTATCCCCGTCGAGGGTCGCCAGCAGCTCGATCTCGGTCACGAGATCCTTGTAGTAGTCGTAGACCCGGCGGGCCTCCTTCGCCTGCGGGTGGTCGCCGACGATCTCGAAGCCAGACTCCAAGTAGCGGTTCTTGCACGCGGGGTTCACGGCGCTGAGACGGGTGAACAGCATGTTCGCGAACATGGAACGGTGCTTCTCGCCGGCCTCGCCATCGATGTCCTCGAGCAGCGCCGTGATCTTAGGAATCTCGTTCTTGGCGAGCAGGGTGCTCTCCGTCACCGCCTGAATGTCGCTCGCGCCCATGGACGCGTTGAACCAGGTCTGGAAGGAATTGAGTGAGTACTCGTCCGTTCGCAGCTCCGCGATCGACGCGACGTAGGTCTCGGCGGCCTCCTCGAGCACGCCGAGGGCCTCGCGGCGGGAGCCAGTGAAGTCCGAGCTCTTCTGGAGGTCGTTCCGGTAGTTGTTCAAGTCGTGCAGCATCGCCCCGCGGACGACCTTGAGCCGCCAGGAATCGGGGTGGGCGTCGAGGGCCCGGCCAAGCAGCGCCTGGGCGATTTCGTAGCCGCGCTGGACCTCGGCCTCGATGTCCTTCTGCTTGCGACCCGTCTTCGCGTTCTTCTGCACCGCGGGCGTCCGCCAGATCGTCGCGAGGTTCGCGCGCATCTTCTGGGTCATGGACGCGAGGGTCTTCGGCTCGAGGGACTCGAGGTCCCCGAAGACCTGCTCCAGCACTTCCACGCGGTAGACCTCGGCCTCACTGTGGCACTGCGTGAAGGCGCGCATGAGCAGGTCCGAGTCGAGCTCGAGCCCCTCGATCTCGCGCAGCTTGTCCACCCAGTGGGTCAAGTCCTTGAGGTTGCGGTCTTGGCGGCTGCGGGTCAGCGGAATGCCGCTCGCGCGCTGGTTGAAGCCGTAGCTGAAGTTGTAGATGCTCGAGCGGTTCCGCGAGGAGTTCGGATCGTTGTTCTTGATCCACACCTCGAGGAAGGTCTTCGCAAGGGCCTTCGCCTTCTCGGGCTCCGGGCCCGCGAGGTCCTTGATGTACGGGTAGGCCTCGATCTCCTCGCTCACCTTGAGGTAGAGCTCGGCGATGGTCTGGTCGATCTTCGGGCGCAGGCTGTCGGGAAGGGACGCCCGCCACGGTCCGTCGGGGCGCACTTCCAACAGATCGCTCGGCTCGATCGGCTGCACCGGCACGTACCGGTCGTAGAAGTAGTTGTCCTCGTACCAATAGATGTTGCCGTACGCATCGCGGCGCGAGCTGGACCCCATCGAGGTCTGCTGGGCGTTCTTGAAGGAGTGCGAAGCTTCCCGGAGCCAAATGTCGGCCGCCAGGGTCAGCGTCTCACGCCACTCTTCTGCGCGCTGGGGCGCGATCTCAAGCAGCGCGCCGATGGCCCCATGGAGCAGTTCCAGGTCCGTCGAGCGCGCCTTGATGTTGCGCCCATTCGTCACCATGTTCTTCGACGCTTCTCCGCCGATGGTCGCGATGACTTCCATGCCCCGCTGCGGGCGCTCCGTAAAGGTCTCGCGGAGCCAGGCGTCGCCTTTGGCGTCGCGCACGCGGCTCGCCAGGTCAACGGCGCGCTTGAGCGCTTCTGCCTTGTCCTTCTTCAGCTCCTCTTCGTCGATCTTGCCCGGGGCGAGCACCGCCAGGGTCGCCTCCCAGGCTTCTCCGAGGATCTCGGGCTTCGGTGTGTCCCGGTGGCGCGCTTCGTGGTGGCGAGCCAGCAGGTTCAGCCCTTCGCGATCGTCGGCATCGACGGCCTCTTCGAAGGTCGGGAGGAACTCCCCCATCTCGAGGTTGTAGCGCTGTGCGGTCAGGATCAGCGCCGCGAGGCGCTTGTCGATGATCCGCTCCTCCTCGGGCCTGGCGACCTCCACCTGAAGGCGCTCGATCCAGTCGTCGAGGCTATGGCCCTGGGCGAACACCCGGCGCACGAGGGGCGCGATCAGGTTCGCCTTCTTGTTGTCGAATCCCCCGGGCGCGATCGAGATGACCTGGATGATGTCGTCGAACTCGAAGTGCGGCTCCTCTTGGTACTGGGCCATCTGGCCGTTCGAGGGCTGGGGCGAGCGTGAGATCTTGCCGAGGATGGCGGCGTACTGCGCCTTGGCCATCTTCTCGCCAAGGGACTCGATCGTCTCTCCCACCTTGTCCCAGCGGCCCAGGGTCACGTTGCGCTGGAAGACCTGAATGTCCCGCTGGATTCGCTTCTGCTTGCGCTTGGCTTTCTCCTGGTTCCATTCGGCGACCGTCTTGTCGTACTTCTTTTTCTTCTTGTCGTACGCCTTCTTCAGGGGCGCGTAGGCCGCCTGCGCTTCTTCGAACTGTGCCTGGGCTGTCTCGAACACCGCCATGGCGGCTTCGTGGGCCGTGACCGCCGTCTCCCACGCCTCTATCTGCTCGGCGTAGGCCTTGGCGGCGTCGTCCTTCTTCTTGGCGAGGGCCAAGAGATCCGCGAGGCCCGTCACGTCGGCGACGACGTCCTCGGGCGCGGTGGGCTCGACGAGCCCTTCCGGCATTGTGGGCTTGGTGGGCGCGGTCGGCGCTACGGGAGCGTCCTCGATCTTCTCGGGCTCCTCCGGGTCCTTCAGCTTCGGGTCCTCATCCGAAGGAAGCGGCTCGTCCTTGGACCACTCGCTGAGGATCTTGGAGGGGCGTCGATCCAGCATCGCCTGCTGGAAGAGCTGCATGAACTGGGGGTCAACGGGCTTGCGCTCGACTTCCTCCTCGTCGTCGCTATCGCCTTCGCCCTCCTCTGCGCTGGACCCAGGTCCCGGGGACTCGGCGTCCATGACGATCGCCTCGACGATGCCGCCGTAACCGAGCCCGCTCAGGCCAGGCAGGCCACTGGTGACTGTCACCGTGCCGCTACTGCTCCGGATGATTCGCTTGGCGGTGACAGCGGGGGTTTGCGCGAGTGCCGTCGAGACGATCGCGAGTTCGGCCAAAGCGCCGACTAGGAAACAAGTGAAGAGCGAGGAGCGTTTCATTGATAGACGAGATGTCGAGCGCGACGGCGGGCGTTCCTAGGGAGCCCTCAGCGATGAGGTTCCCTACGGAGAGGGGAACGACTCCGTGCCCTTGGGCACGAAGACGCGGGCCGACTCAATGGACGATGGATCCATGGGAACTCGGCCCGCGCTTTTAGGTTTCAGTTGGTGTGCCAGAAAATGAGCTGGCAGCTACCTAGAAGATCAGGAGCCAGAACCATCAGGCGGAGGGCCACCGCCGGCTCCGCGTGCGTCCTTCGGCTTCGGTCCAACTTTTTTGCCGCCCCGACCGGGGCGTTTACCGGAACCGTTTCAGGTTCCGTTGCCGCTTCATTGGCTCGGCAGGGGAAGACCCTGCAGCTCTTCGAGGTCGAGCCTCGCGAGCTTGAGCGAGGACTCGAGGTCCTCTTTGAGCTTCTCGGCGCGGTCCATGTCGCCCGCTGCTTCGGCCCTCTCGGCGAGGAGGCGGAACTGCTGGCGGGAGATCTCGATCTCCGGCTCCCACTCTTCACGCGGGTAGGCCTCGAGGCGCATCAGCCAGGTGTAGTAGTACTGGGCGTTGGCGTACGCCTCGCGGGCCTCATCGGCCAGCGCCACGTCGGCGGGATCGGTGCTGCCCTTCTCATCCATCTCGTCGATGAGACCGATGAGTTCTTTGCGGGCGTCGATCAGCTTGGACCCTTCGAGCTTCGCCTTGGCGGCGGAGAGCT
This sequence comes from uncultured bacterium, assembly GCA_913058555.1. Lineage (GTDB taxonomy): Bacteria > Planctomycetota > UBA1135 > UBA1135 > Saltatorellus. Next base: position 9,855 of record CAJXRJ010000096.1, on the reverse strand, counting down.
TCAGGCGCGTGGCGGCGCGCTCGAGCTCAGGGGTCTCGGTGGCCGGCATCTCTTTGAGTGCCGACTCGTAGATCTCAGCTGCCTTGACCCAGTCGCCGGCATCCGCCGCCTTCTTGGCCTTAGCTAGCTCGCCATCCACGGCGTCGAGCTGGATCCGGTCTTGTCCTGGGCCTTCGTGGTAGGCCCAGGCGCCCACTGGCAACAATAGCCAGCCGGCGATAAGGAATTTTCGCATGTGAGTGACCTCCTATGGGTGCGGTCCGAGGGACTGCGGGAGAGGATAGTGGAACGTATGTCGAGCGTTTCTGGGCGGCCCCTGGACCCGGACGACCGGATCCTTACGCGGCGGGGGCGCCTGGAATCGGCCTAGGCGGCCTTCTGGAGCTTTGGAATGGGCCTCACGGCGGCCCAGCGGCTGCCGAGGAACTGGAGCAGGAGCGGGATCAGCGCGAGGAGAGCCGCCCCGGCGCCGATGGCGATCAGGGCATATTCCCGGCGGGTGAGCTTCTCGAACCGCGAGCTCTCGCCCCCGGCGGTGATGGACTGGAGCACCGTGGAGGCCACGTGGCGCTTGTTGCCGTTGTGGTAGGTGCCACCCAGGCGCACGGCCATTTGCCGCAGGGCAGAGATGTCCTGGCGGGAGTTCCGGCCGTTGATGAAGCTGCCCTTGACCGGGTCCCCAAGGCCCACGACGAGGGCTCCGGAGATGGACGCAGGTAGCTTCGGCATGCCGGTGGGAGGGATCGTGTCCCCGTCGCTGGCGATGACGAGGGTCGTACTGTCCTTCGGCCAGGGCTTGGCAATCTTGATCGCTTCTTCGAGCCCGTCGAAGAGGCGTGTCTCGCCGGAGCGGAACGCGTAGTGCATGGGAAGGTCCGCGAGCACGTTGCTCACGACCTCCGAGTCGACGGTATCGATCACCACCGGCACCGCGCCCGTGTAGGTCGCGATGACGCTGATCTTGTACTGACCGATGGCGACGCGCCCGAACATCGAGTTCAAGACGTCCCGGGCCCGCGCCTTGCGGCTCTGGTTCTTATCGGGGCCGGCATCTTCGAGCCGCATGGAAGGCGACACGTCGAGGACCAGAATCAAGTGGCGCCAGTCCGCGGGCCCCCGATCGGTCATCCGGTGCAGCTTCGGGGTGACATCAAAGAGGAGCGTCGCAAGCCCCCAGGCCACGGCCCCCGCCCCGATGGACCGGAGGATCGGCACGAGGCTCGTCCAAGCGGCCGGGCGCCCCGTGGGACCAAACGCAAGGCGCTTGATCCGCCGGATCCGCAGCTGATGAATGAGCTCCGCGAAAAGCGTCAGCGCGGCGGCCACGCTCAGGGCGATGATCGTGTTCGTGCTCACGCCTTCACCTCCCTTTCGGTGGACCGAAGGGCGACTCTGTGGGGCATCACCATGGCGTCACCCTCAGGAAGAACCCAAAGAGCGCAAACGCGCCGAGCAGGCCAATGCCGATCCACGCCCACGGCCCGAAGGCGTCGGTCTGCTCGCCGGCGATCTTCTCGATCTTGGCGACCTCCATCTCATCGATGCGCCGGAACACCGTCGTCAGGGTGCTCGGGTCGCCGGCCTCGAAGACTTCGCCGCCAGAGATCGACGCGATGTTGACCACTTGGCCCGGAATCCCCCCGTCGGCGACGTGCACTCCGTAGAGCGAAATGCCATCCCCGCGAAGGAGGTCCGCGACCACGGCGTCCTGGCCCCCGCTGAGGTCCGACGAGTAGCCGTCGGAGATCAGGATGATCATCTTGTCGCCTTCCTCGCGCTGGTTCAGCACGTCGCGGCAGGCCTTGAGTGCCTTACCGATGGACGTTCCCCCAAACCAAGGCGGTCGGGTGGCGCGCTTCGGGTCCATGAAGGGCGGCGCGCAGCGGAAAGCCGAAGTATCGGTCGTGAGCGGGACCCAGTGCAGGACGTTGTTGCCGAAGAAGGTCAGGCCAAAGGCGTCCCCGGTCCGGTAGTCGAGGAAGCCGTTGATGGCCTCCATGGCCGCGTCGTAACGCGTGCCTTCACCAAACTCCGCCGTCATCGACCCCGAGATGTCGATACAGAACTGGATGTTGGTCATCTTCCGCTTCGTCTTGGGCGCGCCGATCTCCTGGGGCCCCGCGATCATGATGATCGCGATCGCCAGGAGCAGCGCGGGCATGGACTCAGCGAATTGCAGCAAGACCCGCAAGACCTTGCCGCGGCTGCGTTTGCCGTCTTGGTCCCCCACCGCTTGATCGAAGGGCATCGCCACGCGGCCCCCGCGGCGGGTCCAAACCCACGCCAGAAGCAACGCCGGTAGCACGAGCGCGATCAAGTACAGCGGCTGACCGAAGCTGAAGCTCATCAGGCGCTTCCCCCGGAGACGGTGCTCGGGACGCTACCGGATGTGGAAACCGCACCGTAGGGGCGCAAGAGCTCCTGAATCTCGGCTTCAGAGAGGTCAGCGGGACGCGGGCTGTGGAACCACTCTTCGAGCTTCACGAGCAGGGGCCCAGCCTCTTCGTCCTTGCGCAGGGCAGTGACGGTGTCGGCTACCGAAGCGCCCGAGAGGTCCCGGCGGCCGCGCCAGTGGGCGATCACGAGGCGTTCGAGCTCAGCGCGCTCGCCGTTGGAGAGGTCCCCTTGGCCCGCGCGCTCCACGAGGGGACGTAGGCGCTCGGCGAGGGTCACCGGCTTCTTGTTCGCCGCATCCGCCGCGGCACTGCGCTTGCTGTGCCCGAGGAAGATCAGGCAGACAAGCCCAAGGGCCCAGAGAATGCCGAGACCAATCAACAGGTCCCGGTAGCCCCCGACCTTCTTCGGGTGGGGAATCTCCAGGTCGTTCGGAAGCGTCAGGGACGGCTCCGTCACGGCATCGACACTCACGAGCAGTTCAGGAACGTCGTCCATCGACGAGCCATCCACGCGCTCTAGGTAGTCGCGCAGGTCGAAGCTACCTTCAATGAGCGGGCTGACCTCGATGTTGTAGCGGCGGTCCGAGCCGTGGTTGAACACGTTGATCACGCGCACGATCACGTCAGCGCGGCCGAGGTCGGCCACGGGGATCGCCCTGAGATCGGAGCCGGGGATGGTGAGCTCCTCGATGTACGCGCGCATCCCGACCGTCGTCTCGACGATAGGCTCCCCTGAGGATTCAGGGGTGAAGAGCTCGATCTCGGGGAGGTCTTCGTCTTGGGCCGTAGCGACGGGCGCGTGGGCCACGAGCAGGAATACGGTGGCGAGGAAAAGCAAAGTGCGAATCATCATCGTCCCCCCGCGAGCACGGCGCGGTCTTTGAAGAACATGCGCAGGGTCTGGGCGAAAGGCTCGTCCGTTCGAATCAGAAGGTGGTCGATTCCGCCCCGGCGAAGCTGGCGGCGGGTCTCGGCGGGGTCGGTCAGGGTGCGGCGGCCGTGGGTGACGAAGGTCTCGCCGGACTCGGCCTCTTCGCCACGTACAAAACCCGCGCCGCGAAGGTCTTCTTCGGCGGGGTCCTGGAATTGAATCGCGACGACGTCGTGGACCTGGGCCATCAGCTTGAGGGCGTCGAGGGCGCCTTCCTCGTGGAAGTCACTGAGTACGATCACGAGGGCACGGTTGGCCAAGCGCGCGTTCAGTTCCGTCACGCGTTTCCCGAGGGTCGTTTGCTCGCCGACGCGGTACTTCCGCAGCTTGACGAGCCACTGCATCACGTCGTCTTTGGCGAGGCTCGGCTGCACGCGAATGTCGCGTTCACCGGTGCCCAGCAGGCCCACAGGGCTCACCCGGTCGAGGCACGCAAACGCGATGCCCCCCGCGACCTGGGCGGCGATCATGTACTTGGAGCGTTCGGTCGACGAATAGGTCATCGACGCAGAGGTATCGAAGAGGATCCACGCGGGCATGCGCTTGGGAGCTTCGTACTCCTTGATGTGCACGACGCCCGCGCGGGCGGTGACGCGCCAATCAATGGACTTGACGGGGTCGCCGGCCACGTAGGGTCGGGACTGCACGTACTCGAGACCGGACCCGAGGAACCGCGATCGATCGGTGCCGTGGGACAGGGTGTCCGCAAGGCGACGAATGGCGATCATGTAGCGCCGCGTATCGAGCGGGTCGATCGGCTGGAGGACGTGCTCCGGGAGCCGCTCGATGGACTCCCTGTGGGAGCCTTTGTGGGGAGAACGAGGCACAGGGATCAGGCCGCGCCCATCTCACCCAGCATCTCTTCCAGAATCACGCGGGTATCGCGCCCGTCGGCAAGGGCCTCGTAGGTGGCCCGAATCCGGTGCAGGATGACGTCTTCCGCAAGGGAGTAGAGGTCTTCGGGGATCACGTAGTCGCGGCCATGAATCAAGGCGCGGGCACGGGACGCCTTCACCAGAGCGATGCCTGCACGCGGAGATGCGCCGAGGTCGAGCTCGGGGTGGACGCGGGTGCGGTGCACGATTTCCATGACGTGCTCGATGAAGGTCTCGGAGACGTGAACTTTCGCCACATCTTCCATGGCCCGGGCGAGCTCCTCTTTGCCGCCCACAGAGCCCTGGTCGACCATGTCGAACTCGGTCTTCACGATCGCGCCGCCGCTTTCGTCGCGCTTGAGGCCAAGCTTGGCGTTGCGCCGGAGGACCTCCTTCTCGTCTTCCTGCCCGAGGTACTTCAAGCGGTGCAGCAGCATGAATCGGTCGAGCTGGGCTTCCGGCAGCTCGAACGTTCCGGCTTGCTCCACCGGGTTCTGGGTGGCAATCACGAGGAACGGCACGGGCAGCCCGTAGTTCTCGTTGCCGATGGTGATGCGCCTTTCCTGCATGGCCTCAAGCAGCGCGCTCTGGACCTTGGGCGCGGCGCGGTTGATCTCGTCCGCGAGCAGCAGGTTGGTGAAGATCGGCCCCTTGTGGGTCCGGAAGGTCTGGTCCCGCTGGTCGAGGATCTCGGAGCCGAGGATGTCCGACGGCAAGAGGTCGATCGTGAACTGGACCCGCGCGAAGTCGAGGTCGACGGTCTTCGAGACGGCGGCGACGAGGAGCGTCTTGGCGAGCCCCGGTACACCTTCCAGCAGGAGGTGCCCGCCCGTCAGGAGCGCGATGATGATGCGCTCGACCACGATGTCTTGGCCCACAACGACCCTTCCCACCCGATCACGGATGGCAGAGAGGAACGCGGTGGTCTGGTCGAATTGGGGGGCAGGCGGACGCTCGATCGTGGTCATGCGGACAGGAGGCGAGTCAAAGAAGCGCGGGAGAGATAGATAGGAGCTCCGCCTTTTATACGCGGCGCCGAAGGGGTCACCGACAAAGGACGGGGAAGAGGACGAAGAAGAGACGCCCGCGTTGAGACAGACGCACGGCGGAGGGAGTTGCCTGTAAGCACTGCGTAGCAAGCCGGATGGCATGCCCGACGGGGGCCGAGAAGCACCCGCCGGCGACCGCCGCCACGGCTCCTTACGCACCTGAAACAGAGGAACCCGCGGAAAGCCTGAAAGGAATCGGCCCCCAAACCGACTACCTCGGTAGTAACCTCCAACGACTCCGGTAGTCCGGCGTAGAGTGAGGCCGGCCGGACCCCCCGGCCGTCTCGCCCGAGCCAGGAACCTACCTGCGCCAGGAACTCGGGCCTGCGAGTGCACCGCCGGCCCCCACCCCCTTTCGACCATGCCCAAAGAACACAGCCTTGGCGACCTCCAGCACGCGATCATGCGTGTGCTCTGGGATCGCGGAGAAGCGCCTGTTGCGGAGGTTCATCAGGCGCTCCTCGAGGAGCGCGGCCTCGCCCTCACCACCATCGCGACCATGCTCGCCAAGATGGAGAAGAAGGGTGTGGTATCCCGTCGCATGGAGGGCCGTGGCTTCGTCTACGAGGCCACCGTCACCGAGAACCAGATCCACCGATCCATGGTGTCGGACCTGACGGAGCAGCTCTTCGACGGCAACACCGCCGCACTCGTGAATCACCTGCTCACCGAGCAGCAGATCGATCGGGGCGAGCTGGGAGAGATCAAGCGACTGATCGAGCTCCACGAAAGTCGCCGCCAGGCCAGGAAGCAGAAGTCCGCGGGAGAGGGCACGCGATGAGCGACTTCCTCCTCAGTCAAGAGATCGCCGCCCCCGTGGGCGCCTGGCTCGGCACCTACCTGGTCCACAGCACGGCGCTCTTCCTGGCAGCGCTCCTGCTCACTCGCATCGCGAAGTCCCCGGCCATCCGAGAGCCGCTCTGGCGCACCGCGATGTTCGGGCCGCTCGTGACCGCCAGCCTCCAGATTGGCGCAGGCCTCGCGCCCGTCTCGGGCATGTGGTCCCTGCCCCAGGAGAGCGCGACGGAGGTCGCAGCCCCTCTTCCGGAGGCCCCGCCTGTGATCTCCATGGACGCAGCGACCCTCTACGCCGTGATGGCCCAGCGTGAAGCTGCGGCCCATGCGGACCAAGGGGAGATCACCATCGCCGCTGCGCCCGTCGACCCACCCGCCAAGGAAAACCGCCCGTCCTGGGCCTTGATCGCGAGCGCGCTGCTCGCTGTGGGCATCGGCGGCTTGACCGTGCGCGCCGCCCTCGAAGCGATCCGCGTCCACCGCCTCGGGGGACGTCAGCGCATCACGGGGGGCCCAATCGTAGAGACGGTCGAGCGCATGCGCCGCGCCGCGTCGATCACGCGCAAGGTGCGCGTCGAGACCACGGAGTACGGCGCTTCGCCCTATGCCACCGGGGTCCTCTTCCCGCGCATCGTGGTGCCAAGCCACGCTTTCGACCAGCTCGACGACGCTTCCCAACGGGCGATGCTGGCGCACGAGCTTGGGCACATCGCCCGCATGGACCCGTTCTGGACCGCCGCGGCCCGCTCGGTCACGGCGCTCTTCTTCTTCCAGCCCCTCAACTTCCTCACGGCGGCGCGCCTCGACGAAACGGCCGAGTTCGCGTGCGATGAGTTCGCCGTGGGTGCCACGGGCGACGAGGTCGCGCTGGCGCGATGCCTTACGACCGTCGCCGAGTGGATCGTTGGCCCAAGCCAAGCGGGACGGCCCGTGCCGGCCTGCCCGATGGCCCACGCCAAGTCGAAGCTCGGGGAGCGCGTCGAGCGCATCCTCGCCACCGAGGGCGAGGCCCAGCGAGCCCCGTTCGGCTCGGGAGCCATCGGCACCGTCGCCATCCTGGCCACGGCCATGGCGGTACCCGGCGTGGCGATGGCCGCCGGGCAAGGGGCCCTCGGGATCGCGGAGACGCCTTCCCCTAACCTGCCCGCGGATCTTGCTCTGATCACCGACGTCGAGGGCGACGCAGCGGGCGTGGAGCTCATCGTCGAGCAGGCCGGCCCCACAGGCCTCGTCGCCACCGGGGGCCGCACCGATCTCACCAGCACGTTCGAGAGCCTCGCGCTCCTGGCCAACCTCATGGAGGCGGAACTCGAACAAGTCGAGCTCCTTGGCGAGGACCGTGTCCTCTCTAGCGCCGCCAGGACCCGGCTCGCCGCTGCACGAAAGCACGTCGAGTCCCTGCGCGCCAAGACCCTCTATCTCCAGTCCAAGGTAGCTGGGCGCTGACGAGCGCTCGGAGACCTTCTTTCTTTGACCACTGACACCTACCACCACCCATGAAACTGATTCTCTCCACTCTCGCCCTCGGCACGGCTGCGGCCGCCCCGATGATGCAAGAGTCAGGCGCGGACGCGCCCAAAGGTGAGCCGCTCGCCATCCATACCTCCCAAGAGAAAAGACAGGAGCTGTACACCGCAGCCCTTGCTCCCAAGGTCTGGAAGGTCGAGCTCGCGACGACGAACGACGCGGCACAAGACGACGACCAGAAGGAGCTCGAGAAGGCCGCGAAGGAGCTCGAGAGCGAGCTCGCTCGCTTGCGCGCTGAGCTGGAGGCCATGCGCGGCAACCTCGTGAAGGAGCGCGGTCAAGCGGCCCGACTCCGCGGGAGAACTGCGAGGGAGGCCGGTGACCTTGGGGAATCGCGCCGCGCGGCCATCGAGATCTCAAGGGAAGCTGCGGCGGAAGCCCGCCAAATGGCACAGGAGGCCCGCGTGGAAGCGCTTGAGGCTGCCAAGGGCGCCCGCCTCGAAGCCCTCAACATCGCCAATGAGGCCCGCCAATCGGCGCGGGCTCAGGCCAAGAACCTGCGTGGGCTCGCCAAAGGCGTGAAGGGGCGGAACATCATCCGCCTGCAGAACGACCAAGACAACGCGAAGACCATCGTGCGCTACCTGAACCCGAATGGCTCGCCGCTCGAAACGGAAGGCGACGCCATCATCGAGTACCTCAGCGAAGGAGAAGGCGACGGGCAGGTGTTCGTACTCAAAGCCGGAGAGACGATCCCGATGCCCGCGTCCAAGAACGTGCAGGAATGGGCCATCGCGAAGGTCAACGCAGGAGACTTGAAAGGCGGTAAGACGCCCGTGGGTCTGAAGTGGAAGATCGACAGCGATGCGAACGGTGTCGGCACTACGCCGAAGGGCATCGCATGGATCACGGACGTGGAGGTCGAACACGACGCCCACGATCATGATGGGCACGAGCACGGTCACGACGACCACGGGTCCCACGGCATGCACGGCGGCGACGGCTCCACGATCAACATCCACGTGGAGAAGGGCGACGTGCACATCCACGCGAGCGGCTCCTCGATCCACACGAGCGGCGCCCACGGCCAAGCGCCCAAGAGCGACCTGTTCGGGAGTCTGATCAGCACCGACAAGAAAGGCAGGAAAGGCTTCTTCTCGATGAAGAACAAAGGCGGCCAGAGCGGCCCCGGGATCTTTGGCGGCAAGGCCATTCGAAAGATCGTCGTCAACGGCGAGGAGATCGACTCCTCCGAAATCGAGATGCCCGATGGCTTCTTCTTTGACTCCGATTCAGACGGCGACAACAACTTCAGCTTCGGCTTCGCCGGAGAACTCGACCTCGAGGACATCACGGAAGAGATCGCCGAGGCCATGGAGGGTGAACTGCCCGAGATGATCTTCGAGGACATCACCGAAGGCCTCGAAGGCCTTCAGGGTCGCATCGCGGTCAAGCACCTGGGCGGCATTGCGGGCCTTGAGGGCCTTGAGGGCCTCGCCGAGCTGAAGAACCTCAAGGGCCTTGAGGGTCTTGTGGAGCTGAAGAGCCTCGAGGGGCTTGAAGGCCTTGTGGAATTGAAGAACCTCAAGGGCGGCAACTTCCTGTTTGGCAACGCAAAAGGCGATGGCCTGGAGCGCTTCGAGGTCAAGACAACCACCCAAGACGGTGAGGCGCAGATCCGCGTGTTCGTCAACGGTGAGGAGATCCCCAACTTTGGGGAGTCCGAGGAATCCGAGGAGTGCATCGAAGAGGAGTGTGAAGAGGAGAAAGAAGAGGGCGACGATCGCTTCGTCTGGCTCAGGGGCCCGAAAGCACCCCCCGCACCGACGGCAGTGAGCGGCGCTTGGCTCCCCGGGACCGTCGCGGGTCCTTCGGCCCCCTTCCCGGCCCCCGCCGATGAATTGCTCCTGGCCGTCAGGCCGACGTTCCCCCGCGCAATGGCACCGGCAGCGGCCCGCGCCGTGGCCGACGCGGAGCTGGCTGGCCTCGCCCGGGAGATCCGCGAGGAGCTCCGGGCGATGCGGGCGGAGATCCGCGAGCTTCGCGCGGAGGTGATGCGCGCCCCGAGGGCGCACGCGCCTGATCCGACCGCCCGCGGGAGCCGCCGGGCACGGGGCCAGCAGGCGCCGGCCCCCGTGCGCCGTCGCTGATCCCCCAAGGCGCCCTCTTCGCTGAGGAACCCGCCCACAGGACCGCCAATAGGCCCGCCCCGCGCCCACGCGCGGGGCGGGCCTCTTTCGTAGGGAAACTCCCTCCGCGCCCCATGGGCCCCGTGAACGCGTTGCGAACACCCAAGGTCGCACTGTCTCTTATACACATCTGACGCTGCCGACGATATGCAG
>CAJXRJ010000095.1 GCA_913058555.1 uncultured bacterium | reverse complement strand
GTCATGGCGTTCGCGGGGTGAAGGGGCGGGGTCGGAAGCCCGGCGTCAGGCCGGCTCCACCTCGGTCACGGCAGGGCGCGCGCCGTGTTACTGGGATTCGGTCGATTCTCAGCCGTGCGCCCCAAGGCTGCGCCGGTGGGGCGTTCACCCAAGAGCCGCAGCTTCTACCGGGCAAGGGCGCCGATCAATGCGTCGAGCTCATCAGCGCTCTCCGAAGGGTCGTTGAGGGTCTCGCGCACGAGTTCGAGGATGAGCTCGCGATAGCGCGCCTTCATGCGGTGCAGGGCAACCCGAAGGGCCACGGGGCTCAGGTCGAGCTGTTTTGCGAGCGCCATTCGCGCTCCTGGGTCGACTTCTTCGGTGAGCAGCGGCGAGAGCGCCGCGAAGACCCCGCGCTTGCCCCGTGCGATGTGTTCGTTCTCGAGCACCTGCCGGGCGTTCTCGAGGACCTCCTGCACCCAGGCGCGCTCAAAGAGCTCCTCGGGGCCGGCGGAGGGGTCCTGGACCTCCGCGAAGCGCCGCTCGCCCTCCTCGGCGTTGATCGAAATGGACGACGCGCCGCCCCCGCGCCTCAGGGCCCTGCCGTGGTCCCGGACGTCCCGCTCGTGATGGACCAGTACGGTCAGGAGCCAGTTGCGAAAGCGTCCCGTGCCTGTCCCGGGCTCGAGTTCCCCGAGCGCGGGCTTCTCCAGGAGCTTGGCGAAGAGGTCCTGGACGAGGTCGGCGCTGTCCTGGGGGGCCCGGCCGCGGGCCCGGAGGAAGGCGTAGAGGGGTTTCCAGTACGCGGCGCAGAGCTCGCCCAGGGCGGCGGAGCGCCGGGCCTCGTCGGCGGCCCCGGCGCCGGCGATCAAGGACCACCGGGTCGTATGGAAGGTGCCTGTCATGGCGGGCCACTCTGCCCGGTGGGGCCCTGGACCGGGGTTTGGGTCCCGTCGGATTCTTTTCGCCAAGTCTGGTCACAGACAGATCTGTCTACCGTTCTCCCTGGTGTCCGGCAGCCAAGGTGGCTTTCGGACGTCATCCACCAAGCACACCGAAAGGAACCACCCAACCATCCCGCCATGGCACGCATTCAGCCCCTCAACCAAGACAACGCACCCGCCGCTTCCCAGCCCCTCCTCGAGGCAGTCAACAAGAAGATGGGCATGGTCCCGAACCTCCTGGGCACCCTTGCCCAGGCGCCGGCGGCCCTCTCCACCTACCTCAGCGTCAGTGAGGTCCTCGGCGGCGGCTTGCTCGAAGCCCCTGAGCGTGAACGAGTCGCCCTCGCAGTCGGCCAAGCCAACAGCTGCGACTACTGCCTCGCCGCCCACACGATGATCGGCAAAGGCGCTGGCCTCACCGTGGACGAGACCCTTCTGGCCCGTGAAGGGCGCTCCGCTGACCCGAAGCAGGCCGCCCTGGCCCTCTTCGCTCGGCAGATCACAGAGAACCGCGGCAACGTCACGGACGACCAGCTCAGCACCTTCAAGTCCGCCGGTTGGTCCGACGCCCATGTCCTGGAAGTCATCACTCACGTGGCCTTCAACACCCTGACCAACTACACGAACCACATCGCCCAGACCGCGGTCGACTTCCCCGCCGCCCCGGAGCTGCAGCAGGCGTAGCCCCAGAGCACCGAGCAGAGGGATTCGGTCCCCAGAGAGAATGAGAGAACGGGACGTGCGTCCCCGGGACCTTCTGAGAAGGTCCCGGGGGCGTGCTCCTTTTGGAGCGGTTTCTGGCGCGAGACCAGATTTTGATCAAAAGGTTGTTGCAACAGGTGTTGTTTGGACGATGATGTGCATGCAATGGGAACGCGAAGCAAAGACATCCTCGCCCGGGACACATATCTGGCGCTTGTGCAGGCCCACGAGGCACTGCTTGCCAGAGCGGCTGCGCTCTTCAAGGGCCACGGCCTGACCGCGGCCCAATTCAACGTGCTCCGCATTCTGCGCGGCGCCGGCAAAGAGGGCCTTCCCTGCCAGTCCATTGGCGATCGCCTCGTCACCCGCGTTCCCGACGTCACTCGGCTCCTCGACCGGATGGAACGCGATGGCCTCGTCGTCCGCGAGCGCAGCGAAGAGGACCGCCGCGTCGTCCGCGCTCGGCTCGTCCCCGAAGGCCGCGCCAGGGTCGATGCGCTCGACGAACCGGTCCTCGAGCTCCATCGGGACCAGTTCAAGTCGATGACCCGTTCCGACCTCGAGGTCCTCGAAGCCCAGCTCTTGTCCTTTCGGGACTCCTGAGCAGGGACTCCCAAATGGGGCCGGCCCCAACGATCCAAGCGAGCCGTCGGTTCGCTCCTTTCTCTCTACTGTTCGTTCGAACAACTACCGTTACCACAGATATGAAACTCACCCGCAACGACTACGGCCTTCTTCTCCTTCGCATCCTTCCCGGAATCGTCTTCCTCTTCCACGGTTCCCAGAAGCTCTTCGGCGCCTTCGGTGGCTACGGCATCAAGGGCACCGCAGGGTGGATGGAAAGCATCGGCATCCCGTTCCCCACACTCTCCACGATCATGGCTGGAGGCACCGAGTTCCTCGGCGGCATCGCCTTCCTGACCGGCATCGGAACGCGTCTGTTCTCTGCCCCTGTGGCTTTCGCCATGTTGGTCGGCGCCTTCACCGCCCACACCGGATTTGACGTCCAGAAAGGCGGCATGGAATACCCCCTCGTTCTCGCCGCCGTCGCCCTCTCCCTGGGCCTCACCGGCCCTGGCCGCCTAAGCCTCGGCTCCGGCCGATTCGACCTTCCGCTCCTGTTGCCCAAGGGAAGCGTTGCCCCCGCGCGGGCGTAACGCTCCTGGGGCCCTTGGTCATCACAAAGGGAAGGCATGCGGCCCCTGGAGCACTCGGCCGATCATGCCGCTACTTGCCGCCGCCCATGACCTTCTTGATGAGGCCGATGACGGCCATCACAACGGTGCCGCCAACAGCACCTCCACCGAGTTGATTGAGAAGGGCGTTTCCCGAGCTCGCATTGAGCGAGTTCATCAGGCTCATGCCGCCTGCGCCGCCGAGGATGCCCGCGATGGAGTTCATCACGGTCCCGAGGCTGAGGTTCTTGAAGATCGCGCCGCCGAGGTTGCCGCCAACTGCGCCAGCAACGAGAGAGATGAGCCATTCCATGGGAGTTTCTGTTCTAGGGAGCCTTCGGGTTTTCAGACGCGGCGCACGTTGACCTCCTTCGAGCGAATGTCACGCCCTGCGCCACGATCTGAATGAGTTCGAACACCCTACAGGGCGTGACGCTTCGAAGATGAACGGCATTGTCATGGAGCCCCCTGGGCAACCCTTAGGCACGCTTCGCCCCGCACGGCGCCGTTGAAAAGCGTCTGGCGCGCCCCTGGCGCCCGGCTATCCGGTGGCGCCGCGCCAGAGGAGGATCAGCAGAACGATGAGGATCAAGCCCACGGCGTCGACCATGAGGCCCACTCGGACGAATCGCTGAATGGGGATCCTGCCGGTCGCGAACGCCAGCGCATTGGGCGGCGTGCCCGCTGGCATCGCAAAACCTGCGGTGCAAGCGAGCGCGCAGCCGATCATGAGCAGCTTGGCGGGGAACTGCTCCTCTCCCAGGGCGGCACTCGCTCCGAAGACGACCGGGAGGAGAATCCCGGCGCTCGCCGTGTTGCTCGCGAACTCGGTGACGACGATGGACACGATCACGATGGCGGTTAGCAGGAGGGGGAAGAGGAGGGCGTCGGGCACTCCCAAGTGACCGACTCCTGCGATCCACTGCCCGATCCAAAGGGTGAGGCCGCTGCGGTCGAAGGCCGACGAGATGGCAAACCCCGCACCTAGCAGGATCAGGACGCCCCACGGCAACTTCGCCGACGCGTCGTCCCAGTCCAGAATTTTGCCGCGTCGGCCCACCGACACGACAAACAGCGCGATCACGACTCCGATGGCGACCGTTGAGTCGCGCACATCGATCCCGATGCGTTCGAGCAAGGTCCCCCAGCCCACAACCGGTCCGAACCCGCCGCGGGTGAGCCAAAGGAATGCCGCCACGCCGAAGGCCACCGCGACCGTGCGCTCATCGGACGTCATCGGTGACTTTTCGACGGGCCGTTCGACGTCGCCCTCGAGTCTGGCTGGGAGCCCACGAACCAGGATCCACCACGTCGTGGGCAGCATCACCATGATCAGCGGGACGCCGTACAGCATCCACTCCCCGAAGCTCACGGTGTCCCCTGTCTTCTGTTGGTAGATGCTCTGGAAGACGATCGTTGGCGGCGAGCCGATCGGCGTCCCGAAACCACCGATGTTGGCGGCGAATGCAATCCCCAGCAGCAGCGCGATCGCGAAGGGGCGATCCGTGCTTTGACTCGGACCCGCCTCACGGGAGTCGAGCACCGCGAGGGCCACGGGGATCATCATGACCGTGGTCGCGGTGTTCGAGATCCACATGCTCAAGGCGGCCGTCGCCACCATGAAGCCGAGCACGAGCGACCGCGGCTGGTTCCCGAAGACGCCGACGATCGCCAGGGCGATGCGTCGATGCAGCCCCGTGCGCTCCATGGCCTGGGCGAGCAGCAACCCACCCAGGAAGAGAAAGACGATCTCGTTGGCGTACGCGCCCGAGACCTCCGCCGGCGAGCCCAACTGCAGGATCGGGAACAGAGCGAGCGGAAGGAGCGACGTGACGGCGATGGGCAGCGCTTCGGTGATCCACCAGACCGCGATCCAGCACGTTGCCGCAAGGGCATGCCTCGCGAGCAAGGCGGACGCCCCCGCGGGCACTTCGATGAGCCCGCCCTGTAGATCGCTCCCCGAGCCACCGAGCGACGGCCGCACGAAGAGCTCGACCGCGGCAAACGCGATGGGCCCAAGCGCGATCTTCACCCAGTTATTCAAACGGGACACCGCCCTGAGTCGTGCTCGACATGGTCGCGCGGTTGGGAGGGGCGTCGCGGATTCATCGATCCAGAGTATGGCCGGAAGCCCCGAATCTGGCCGCTTACTCCGGCTCCATCGGCGCGTCGTCCGGATCGTAGGCGCCGCCAGGATCGACCTCGTCGAGCAGGCTGAGGTAGCTGGCGTAGCGGGTGTCGGGGAGGAGGCCCTCCTCGACGGCGTCTGCGACGGCGCAGCCGGGCTCGTGGTCGTGGGTGCAGTTGGCGTACTGGCACTTGGCCTGGTAGACCGCGAAGTCCAGGAAGAGGTCGCGGACGTTGGGGCGCACGAGGCCGTGGGGGCGGAAGACGCGGATGCCCGGGGTGTCCACGACGTAGCCGCCGTTGTCCATGCGGTGCAGCTTCGAGTACGTCGTCGTGTGCTTGCCCTGCTTCCAGTAGCTCGAGATCTTGCCCTCCTTGATGTTGAGGCCGGGCTGGATCACGTTGAGGAGGGTCGACTTCCCGGCGCCGCTCGGGCCATAGAAGACCGAGACGCGGTCGGGCAAACGGGCGGCCAGGTCATCGATGCCTTGGCCGGTCTTGGCCGAGGTGATCAGGATCTCAAGGCCCGGGATGTTCTTGTAGGTGTCCAGGTAGCCCTGGAGGCGCTTGCCTTTGCCGTCGAGGTCGGCCTTGTTGAAGACCAGGATCGAGGGGATCTGGTGCCAGACGCAGGCGGCCAGGATCCGGTCGGTGCGGTTGCTCGAGAAGCCCGGGTTCTTGAGGGCGCCCACGATGAAGAGCTGGTCCACGTTGGCCACAAGCACCTGCTCGCGGGGGTCGTGGGAGGACGCGATGCGGGCCAGGTAGTTCCGCCGGGGCAGGACCCGCTCGAGGGCGGCGGGGTCGCTCTTGGGGTCGACCGTGACCAGGTCGCCCACGGCCACGGGGTTCTTCTTGCCGTCGAGATCCTCGAAAAGAGACCCCCTGAGGGCTGCGAGGACCGGGACTCCGTCCCCTTTGTCCACGTGAACCACCTTTGCGTCCACGCGCACCACGCGCCCTTCGATCCAACCCGTTTCATTGACTGCCATTGGCGGAGATCCTACGGGCTATCCTCTTTGCGTGAATCAAGGCAGCGAAGTCATTCGTTCGAAGCAGAACGCCGAGCTCAAAAGGATCCGTGCCGTCGCCCGGGGCAAGGACCGGGATTGGGTCCTCCTGGAGGGTCGCAGGCTGGTCATGGACGCGATCCAGGCCGGGCTTGAGATGGGGATCGTCCTGGCGGATGAGGGCCGCATCACCCCCGAGGATCTCGGGGATTTGGGGAAAGCGGCCGCGGCCCTGCGCTGGGCCGAAGGGGGGATCATGCAGGGGCTCGGGTCCCTCAAGACCACCCCCCGGGTGATGGCCCTGGCCCGCCCGCCAGAGGTTCGTGGGCCGGCAGAGCTCGGGGACTTCCTTCGATCGAGCGAAGGGGCGGTCACCGTGCTGGCCCTGGCGGGCGTCACCGACCCGGGCAACCTCGGCGCCCTGGCCCGAAGCGCCGAGGCTTTTGGCGCCCGCGCTCTCGTGCTCGCTGGGGAAGACGGCGCGCGTCCCTTTGGGCCCAAGGCGCTCCGGGGTTCCATGGGGAGTCTCCTGCGCCTCCCCGTGTTCGAGATCGAGTCCGTCCGTGCCGCGATCGACCTCATGGGAGCTAGCGGCGTCCAGCAGTGCACCGCGAAGACGCGCGGCGCCTTGCCGCTCCCGTCGTTCGCCTTCGCCGAGCGCACGGTGATCTGGATGACGGGCGAAACCGGCGACGCGCCGCCTGCGTTTGAAGATCTCGAAGGCGTGACGATCCCCATGCAGGGCAGCGTCGAGTCCCTCAACGTGAACGTCGCGGGCTCTCTCTTGCTCTTCGAGCGCAGCCGCCGGCGCGGTTTGGAGCATGACTCACCATGACCGGAGCCCTCTTCGACGAATCCCCCGAGCCAGACGAGCCGGAGGACCTCACCGGCGCGCCCCTCGCAGAACGCATGCGCCCGCGGACGCCCGACGAGGTCGTGGGGCAAGGGCACCTGATGGGCGACAACGGCCTCCTGCGCAAAGTGCTCAGCGGGGAAGTGCGCCAGAGCCTCGTGCTTTGGGGCCCGCCCGGGGTGGGCAAGACCACCCTGGCACGTCTCGTGGCGAATGCGTCGAACACGCGTTTCGTCTCGTTCTCGGCGGTCCTCTCCGGAGTGCGCGAAGTGCGCGCGATCATGGAGGAGGCGCGCAAGCAGCGCTCGCGGAGCGGCACCAAGACGCTGCTGTTCGTGGACGAGATCCACCGCTTCAACAAGGCGCAACAGGACGCGTTCCTGCCGTTTGTGGAGCGCGGCGACGTGCTCCTCATCGGCGCGACCACCGAGAACCCGTCCTTCGAGCTCAATGCCGCGCTCCTGTCGCGTTGCCGGGTCCTGATCCTCGAGCCCCTCGGCCTCGAGGATGTGCAGCGCCTCATCACCCAGGCCATCGCCGACGAGCGTGGCCTCGATGGTCACCTGCAGCTCGATGCCGACCAGATCAAGCGCATCGCCCACGCGGCGGACGGGGACGCCCGCCGCGCGCTGACCCTGCTCGAAACGGTTGCGGCATTGAGTCTCACGGGGGGCGTTGTGGACGCGGAGGTCCTCGCCGAAGCCCTCCAGCGCAAGTCTGTTCGCTACGACAAATCGGGCGATCAACACTTCGACCTGATCAGCGCCCTGCACAAGAGCGTGCGCAATTCCGACGAGAACGCGGCCCTTTACTGGCTGGCCCGGATGCTCGAGGGAGGCGAAGATCGGCGCTATTTGGCCCGTCGTATCGTCCGTATTGCGTCGGAGGATATTGGCCTCGCGGACCCGTTTGCCCTGCGAATCGCCCTTGACGCTTCGGAGGCCTTCGACCGCCTTGGCGTCCCCGAAGGCGACCTCGCCTTGGCCCAGGCGACGGTCTATTTGGCCCGTGCCCCGAAGAGCAATGCCATCTACCGAGGACTCGCCGAAGCCCTCAAAGACGTGCAGGAAACGGCCGGAGAGCCCGTTCCGCTGCATTTGCGCAATGCGCCTACATCTCTCATGAAGAACGCAGGTTACGGCGCCGGCTACCGCTACGCCCACGACGATCCTGGCGCCGTTTCCGAGATGAAATGTATGCCTCCGGGCCTCGAAGGACGCCAGTACCTGCGCGATCAGCGCCCTTCGAAACGCCCCAATTCATGAATTCGCGCCCGAATTCGGCCACGAAAAGCCTTGTTCGCGCCATTCCGCGTCTCTACAAACCTCTCCCCGTTCTTCGGAACGGGTGCGGGGAGTGGCTTGTTGCCGCTCATTCCGTGACGCGCGCATCGGGCCCGCGGGACTCACGTCCCGCGGGCCCGAGCATTTGCCTCACAGATCCGGTGCCGCGGTGAATCTGATGCGGCGCCTCGGTCAATCCGCCGAACGCACGGCGAGGACGGGGCCTTTGGCGTGCTTGAGGACCGAGTAGGTGGTGCCGCCGAGGATGGCGGCGGTCAGGCCGGTGTGGCCGCGGGTGCCCATGACGACGAGGTCGGTGGGGGTTTGCATGTCCAGGATGGTGGGGACGGGGGCGCCGATGAGGAACTCGTGGGTGGCGCCGGGGATGTCTTCGAAGTTGACGCTAGCCATGGCCTCGTTGAAGCGGGCCTCGGCGGCCTCGTGCAGGCTCTCGATGACGTAAGTGGGCGTTGGGACGTCGCCGTACATCACAGTGGGCTCAACGAAGATGGGGGGCTCGCTGGCGGAGAGGACGTGCAGGGGAATGGTGAGGGCGCGGGCTAGGTCGCGGGCGACGTCCAGGGCGGCCATGGAGAGCGGAGAGAGATCGCACGGGCACACGATGCGCTCGATCGAGCTCAAGGGCGCAGGCTGGCTCCAGATGCTGCACTTGGTACCAGCGAAGATGGCGCGCTGGGTCCCGCCGAAGTCGAGGAACTCCTTTTCGTGGGGGCCGAGCACGACCAAGTCAGCTTCGATCTCCTTGGCGGTCTTGATCACCGACGCCGTTGGTTTGCCGAGGTGGAGGGAGGTCGTGCACTTCGGCGAGACAGCCCCGTGGACGCGCTCCTCCATCCAGTTGGCTGCGCCCTGCGTGAAGAGGCGGCGCCGTTCCAGCTCCTCCGACGGGTCCCCCGCGACGTGTTCCGCGCTCGGGATATCGACGGCGTGCAGAACGTGGATGGGGGTGCCGAGTTGCTCGCTGAGGTACCGGCCTACGGAGAGGGCGGCGTCGCCGGCTGATTTACCGTCGTCACAAACGAGGGCCTTCTTGAAGAGAGTCTCAGTCATGGTGGCTCTGTGCTGGCTCCCGGTGTCGGTCCGGGCGTTAGGGGAAGGGTTGCGGGCCGCGACAGCAGCTCCGCCACCCCATCATCGGAGAGCCGCGAGTCGTCTGCTAGGGCGATTCCGGGACGAAATCGGACTCTTTGAGTCGCTGCTGCAGGCGGCTCAATCGGCCGGCTTGAGACTGCGATTCAACGGCGCGGTGCAGGGCCCGGCGCTCACCGACAAGGACGACGAGCCGCTTGGCTCGGGTGATCGCGGTGTAGAAGAGATTGCGCTGCAGCATGTGGGCGTGCTGCATCGAGAGGGGAAAGACGATGGCCGGGAATTCGCCGCCCTGGCTGCGGTGAACGGTCATCGCGAAGGCGGGCTTGAGGTCGGACAGTCCGCCCTTTTCGTAGACGACTTCGCGCTCGCCGAACTTGACCGTGCAGATGCCGGATTGATCCACGCGCACGATGCGGCCAAGGTCGCCGTTGAAGACCTCGCGGTCGTAGTCGTTACGCGTTTGAACGACGCGGTCGCCCGTTCGCCAGCGCTGGTCGCCGAAGAGGACCTCGCGGCCACCGGCGCCGAGGGCCTCGCGCAGGCGCTCGTTCAGGGCGTCGACCCCGGCTGGGCCTTTGTACATAGGCGCGAGGACCTGGACGTCCTCTGACCAGTCGAGGCCGAAGGCCTTGGGGATGCGGTTTGCCACCACGTCCACGAGGCGTTCGGCGAGCAAGGTGGGGTTCTCTTCGACCGGGAAGAAGTAGAAATCCGCGTCGGTCACTCCCTTGGGCGGGAGCTCCGGCATGGCGCCGTTGAGCACCCTATGGGCGTTCGTGACGATGAGGCTCTTCGCCGATTGGCGGAAGACCTGGGTCAGGCGCGCGATGGGGACGGCCTTGGAGAGCAGCAGGTCCGAGAGGACATTGCCGGCGCCAACGGAGGGGAGCTGGTCGGGGTCGCCCACGAAGACAAGGCGCGTGGGGGAGGCGACGGCGTCGACCAGGCGCCTGGCGAGGCCGGCGTCGAGCATCGAGACCTCGTCGACGATGAGCAGGCCGCCCTTCAGGGGGTTCTCGCGTCCATGCTCGAAGGCGGAGGCGCCGGGCGTGTACTTGAGCATCCTGTGGATGGTGCTCGCGGGGCGGCCGGTGGCTTCAGACATGCGCTTGGCGGCGCGGCCCGTGGGGGAGGCGAGCAGGACCTCGGCTCCGCCAGCTTCGGCGAGGGCTGCCACGAAGCGCACGATGGTGGTCTTGCCGACGCCGGGGCCGCCGGTGAGCAGGCTCACGGGCTGGCGCAGGAGTTCCAGCACGGCGCTGCGTTGGTCCTCGTGCAGGTCGATTTGGGAGGAATCCTCGTAGCGGGCGAGGTCGTCCGCGTTCGCGAGGGGGCTGACCTTGGCGGCCATCAGTCGCCGCAGGCCCTTGGCGAGCTCGACCTCATGGCGGTGCTGGTGGGGCAGGTAGCACGGCAGGGTGGCGGCGAAGCGGCCCGTGCCCTCGAGGGAGTCGGAGGGGTCCTCGTCCAGGGGCGGCGGCTCCCCGCCCACCTCGCGGTCGATGACGATGTGCAGGCCATCCTCCATCGTGTCGAGGGCGCGGATGAAGGCCTCTCGGGGGGCGGCGCCCTCAAGGGCCTGGGCAGAACGCACCAGGAGTTCCCCCAGGGGCAGCAGGACGTGGCCTTCGTCCGTGGCCCGCTCGAGCACATGGCGCGTCACGGCCCGCAGGCGCCGGGGGTCGTCGGGGGCGACGCCGAGGCGCTTGGCCACTCGGTCGGCGGTGAGGAAGCCGACGGTCGGGACCGTGGCGATGATGTAGGGGTTCCGGTGGATCAGCTCCTCGCACTCGGACCCGAGCTTGGAGGACACGGCCTGTGCGGTGAGGGGGCCGAGGCCGAGCTTGGCGAGGAAAGCGAAGGTGCGGTGGACCGAGGCCTGCTCGATCACGGCCTTCGAAAGGGTCTCGGCCGTGGCCGGTTTGAGCCCCTTGATGCCCTCCAGGCACGCGGGGGACTCAGCGATGGCCTCCAGGGCGTCCACGCCGAGCTTGTCGACGATGCGCTGGGCGATCGTGGGTCCGACGCCCTCGAAGGCCTTCGAGGCGAGGTAGCGCACCAGGCCGGCTTCTGTGGCCGGTGGCAGGGGCTCCACCGTGTGGAATTCGAACTGGGCCCCGTGGCTGGGGTGGCTTCCCCACTTGCCCGTGAGCTTCAGCCGGACCCCGATGGCGGGATCCGCGACCTTCCCGATGGCCGTGACGCGGCCCGGGGAGAAGAGGGAGCCGGTGTCCGGGGCCTTGAATCCAGCGTCTGGATCCAGCCTCAGGACGCCAAAAAGCGACTTCTCGTCGTGGTAGGTGACGGTTTCGACGGTGCCTTGGAAGACCTCCGTAGGCAGGTCCTGGGGCGGTCCACCGGCGCGGCTCCGGCCCCCTGGGGGGCCAGTTGGGTTCCGTTGGGGGGTCGAATGGTCCATGGCTGGCGAGGAGGTCGGAGGGAGCATAGCGTGGGGATCGACTGTCTTTCGCTTCTCCGAGTTGCGGGAAAATCGGCGTCCGCTTATCTTTTCCCCCCTAAATCAGAGCGCGGCGACCTGTGCCCGTCGGCCCGCGGCCGCGTTCCTCCTCTTCTCCATTTCCACCCAACCCGCCCAGCGCGGGCCGATCCCTTGATCAAGGTCTCCGTTCGTTCCAACGAGTCGCTCGAAGCGGCCCTGCGTCGCTTCAAGCGCCAGTGCAACTACAGTGGCATCTTCCGCCTCGCCAAAGCCAACACCTGGCACGAGAAGCGCTCTGACCGCCGTCGTCGTGAGCGCCGCGAGCGCCTGCGTACCGTTCAGAAGGCCACGCGCAAGAACGATCCGAACCGCCGTCGTCGTCGCCGTCCCGGCGGCGCCCCGAAGAAGCGCTGATCCATACCGGGTGCGACACGAGTCGACCACTCAGTAAGAAGAGACCTGGGCGCCCCTTGGCGCTCAGGTCTCTTCTTACAGAGTGGTCGACTCGTGTCGCGCCCGGTACCGATCGGCGGTGCCGCGATCCCGGTACTCTTCCAGCGTCACCGGCATCTGTACCCATGGGCATCTTCCAAAAAGACCGCGACCTCACCGAGGCACCCACCGACGTCCGATTCGTCGTGGACTCGAGCGTCTTCCGCGTCAGGGCGAAGGGGTTCGGGATGCGCCTCGATAAGTTCCTCAGCCACCACCTCAAGTGGCGCTCGCGGTCCTCGGTGCAGACGCTCATCAAGGATGGCTACGTCTCCGTGGCTGCGGCGCGTCCGGAGGCGCCTGACGGCACGGGTCCATCGAAGGTGGAGTCGCGCCCAGGCGCGAGGCTCCTGCACGGGGCGCGGGTCGTGATTCGGATTCCCGACGAGTACCGCACGCTCCTCCTCGGCGAAACGAAGGACGAGCTCGACATCCTCTACGAGGATGACCATGCCCTTGGCCTCGACAAGCCGCCGCTCGTGGCGGTGCACCCGAGCGGCCGGCACATGACGGACACGCTCATCCAGCGCGTGCACATGCGCTTCAAGGAAGACATCGAGGGGGGGCGGCTCTTGCCCAGGCTTTGCCACCGGCTCGACCGTGAGACGAGCGGCGTGGTGCTCGTGTCGAAGCGCCCGGCGACCCACGCGATGCTCACGACGCAGTTCGAGGATCGCAAGGTCGAGAAGGAGTACCTCGCGATTCTCGAAGGGGAGCCGCCCGAGCCCACGGGATCCATCGATGCGCCCATTCGGGTCTCGGCGACGTCCGTCGTGGACCTGCAGATGACCGTCGCGGCCGACGGTCTGCCGTGCCAAACCGATTGGCGCGTCTTGGACGTGGCCCATGGACGGAGCCTTGTGAAGCTGCGCATTCACACCGGGCGCCAGCACCAGATCCGTGTCCATATGGCCGCCATCGGCGCCCCGCTCGTGGGCGATAAGCTCTACGGGCCAGACAACACCATCTTCTTGCGGTCCGCCGCCGGGGAGATGACCGAGTACGACCGGGAACTGATGGTGATCGAGCGCCACGCGCTCCATAGCCATCGCCTTGTCTTTCAAAGTCCCGCAACGGATTCGCCCACCGAGGTCGTCAGCGGCCTGCCCGGCGACCTGCGCGCGGCGTTCCCTGAATTCACCTGATGATCCCCATGAACCGCTTTTGTCGGGCCGCCCTCCTTGCCGCGGCCACACTCCCCCTCGTCTCCGGCTGCACCTCTGAAGCCACGGAACAAAGTGCTCCTGCCCCAGCGGAGGAGCCTTCACCGTCGATCAGCCTCGAAGAGCTTCAGAAGGCCGAGATTCCGAACCTCTCGGTCCACAGCAGCCTCTACTCGAACGGCGTGATCTGCACGGGGCAGCTCAGCGAGTCGCAGATGGCTCTCCTCAAAGACGAAGGCGCGAAGACCTTCATCTCGTTGCGCGTGGCGACCGAGAAGGGCGCGGGATGGGAAGAGGCCTACGCCGCGGACCAAGGCGTGGACTTCACACGCATGGAGATCGCGGGCGCCGCCGGCGTGACCGTCGAAGCGGCCAAGCGCTTGCACGAAACGCTGACCGAGGCTGACGGGCCGGTGGTGCTTTACTGCGGTAGCAGCAACCGCGTCGGGGCATTGCTCGGCATCGCTGCCCACACCGAGGGCGGGATGCCGAAGGACAAAGCGCTGGAGCTTGCGGAGTCGGCCGGCATGACGCGCCTCGCGCCCGTGGTCCGCGAACTCCTCGGCATGTAGAGCCGCCGCTCAGGCGCCTTCGTCCAATCGGAAGAAGGTGCTCGTTGCATCCCACGCGCTCCGGCTGAGTTCCTCGATGGACTCGGTGCGGAGCGCGGCCACTTCCCGGGCGACCCACGGCAGGTTCATGGGCTCGTTGCGGCGCGTCTCCGGCTTCGGTTGGATGTTGCGGGGCATGAGGTACGGCGCGTCGGTCTCCAGCATCAGTCGGTCCGTCGGGATCTCAAGCACGGCATCGCGAAGCGCTGCACCGCGGCGCTCGTCGGCGACCCAGCCGGTGATGCCGACGTGGCACCCAAGCTCGAGGTATTCGGCGGCTTCCTTCGGCCCCTCCGTGAAGCAGTGCACCACGGCGCCGCCGGGGAGGCTCGACCAAGCTTCGCGGAGCATGGCGAAGAACGTGTCGTGGGCATCGCGCTGGTGGAGGAAGAGTGGCAGCCCGGTCTCAGCGCCCAGCTCGAGCTGATGCGCGAAGGCGCGGATTTGCGCGTCCCTGGGGCTGAAGTTCCGATTGAAGTCGAGCCCGCATTCGCCGATCGCGACGACTTCAGGCCGTTCGCTCAGGGCCTTGAGCTCTTCCCGGGTAGCGTCCGTGAAGTCGGAAGCGTGGTGGGGATGGACGCCCGCCGTGGACCAGAGGCCCTCACGCCCGCGGCAGAGCTCGGCTGATGCGGCGGACCCTGGGCCATCGGTCCCGGTCACGATCATGCGGGTGACGCCGGCTCCTTTGGCCCGTTCCATCACGGCCTCCAGGTCGCTGGAGAACTGGCGGCTGACGAGGTTGGCTCCGATATCGACCCATTGCATGAGGCGCGGACCTTAGCGTCTGGAACAGGAAGGGGACCAAGCTGGCTCCGCACTTTGGCCTTCGCCCCGCACGAAACCGCCACAATCCCTGCAACCATCGCCGCCTTCGACCGGTCGTCTTCTGAGGAGGCCCTCCGCATCGGCCTCCAACAGGAGATTGCCCGATGTTCGAACCG
>CAJXRJ010000094.1 GCA_913058555.1 uncultured bacterium | reverse complement strand
AGATCATGCCTAGTCTCGTGGGCTCGGAGATGTGTATAAGAGACAGGCCCAAGCCAGATCAGCAGGGGGCATCGAAAAGGGACGGCGACCCCCTCCACTCCATCGGTGTCACGGGGCTCGCCATCCTTGCCCTGATCCAGGACGGCAGCTCCATGGCCAGTGGGCGCCACGAGAAGGCCATCCTCATGGCGGCCAACTACCTGTTCGCCCAGCAGGACCCAGACTCGGGGCTGATCGGCGAGCCCCTCGGCCATGCATTCCACTACGACCATGCCATCGCCACCTTCGCGATGGCGCGACTGAACCTGATCGATCGCCCGCCCACCTTGGAGAAGAAGGTCCAACGCGCGGTCAACTACATCGCCCGGGCTCGAAATCCCTACGGCGTGTGGCGCTACGACAACCCGCCGAGTGGTGACAACGACAGCTCGATCACGACCTGGATGACGCTGGCGGTCGCCGAGGCCGCCAAGTCTGGCGTCAAGATCGACCGTCAGACCTTCCCCAGTGTCATCGAGTGGTTCAACGAGATGACCGAGGAGGGCACCGGCCGGGTCGGGTACACGGAGCGAGGTTCCAAGAGCTCCCGGGTTCCCGGCTTGAACGAGACCTTCACCACGAAACCTGAGACGCTCACCGCCGCTGGACTGGTCAGCCGCCTTGCGTGCGGGCAAACACCCCGGGCCAATCCCGTCCTCGTGAGCCATGTCCGCTGCATGCTCCAGGCCCTTCCCGATGGGAAAGACGCAAAGCTCAGCGACGCCCTTTGGCTCTACTTCGGCACAGCCGCCCTGCGTGAGATTGGTAGCCGCCCATGGGAAAGCTGGTCCAAGGCCATGATCCCATTGACCCTGGCGGCCCAACGGAGCGAAGGAGCCGTGGCCGGCTCCTTCGACCCGCAGGCGGTCGCCTGGGGCTTCTCCACAGGGCGAGTCGGGACCACGGCGTTGACGGCGGCGGCGCTCCACATCGCGTCTCGGTAGTGTCCTCGGTAGGGCCTCCGTAGACTCCGTGGGCCATGACTACCTCTCGCCCCCTGGCCGAGCTGCTCGAGCGGCAGCTGCGGCATAGGTACCGGGCCCTCGACCGCGCCATCAGCGCGGGCGTGGGCCCGGCTGAATCTGAGTTCCAGCTCGGTGGGCGGCCCCCCATCGCCTGGCACGCCCGCCATGTGGGCGAAGCCATCGAGAGCACGCGCGAGGCCCTCTTCGGAGACGCTCCGCGACACACGGCCAGGGACCTGCATTCAAGGGCCCCAAGCTCCACGGGCGGCGCTTCCCCCGGGCTGGCCCCGTTCGAGGCCTGGCCAGAGCCCTGGCACGAACTCCGACTGGCCGTGCTGCGAGCCGGCAGCGAGCTTGCGGAGCTGCTTTCTCGGGGCACCGACGAGGAGCTCGCCGAGCCGCCCCTCGTACCGATCCTGCCAGCTTTCCGAAGCTCCCTCCCCACCCGTCAGAGCTTCCTGGAGGGTCACATTTATCACGTGACCTACCACGTCGGATCGATGGCCGTTCTCCGCGCCGAAATGGGCCTCGACTGACGCGCCTGATTCTGAAGGACCGCTCCGAATGGGGCTCCTCGACGGCGCTGCTGGCATGGGGATAGCCCGCGCCGAATCGCTGGATCTCCCAGCGGCCCAAGGGGCATGATCCGCTCAAATACCGCTCAACAGGCCACTTCGAGCAAGTTGGAGGACCCCCCATATTTAGGGTGGATCATTCCGAGGACGCCCATATACTGGGGTCCAGCGCCAAGCCATCCGCTCCCCTTCGCCGCACACCACAACATGTAGTGGTATCGGCACCGCACACTGCGGACCATTGACGCTCCCCCCCCACCCAGTGATCCCCACCGTAGGATCGCCCAAACAAGGAGCCAGGACCGCACCCCTTTAGGTACTCCTCTGAGCTTCCTCTAGACCCCCCATCGAGACATCCGCCGGACGCCCAACCCAGGGCTCGGTGGGCATCGAGATGGGGCTTGAAAGAGGTCAGCTCCGGGTTGTTCCCAGAGGGATCCCTTGGCGACCCCAGAAGGCACTCGAATCGCATCCGCTTCAGGAGGCGTCCCGGCGAATCTCGCTCGGACGGTCCTCTTGTCAGCCTGCGGCCCCGCCGGCACGCGCCTCACCTCCGCACAGGGGGAGGCGCGCCCCGCCGGGCGTCGCCAAGGCTGATCCAGGGCTCCCGCTCCAGCGGGCGCCAGGGAAGCTGGCGGGACGCTTGCAGATGGGGCCGCCGAGGAGGACTGATTCTGCCGCCAGTTCGGATCCGCTCCCCACGGGAGCTGGTCCCGCCGGCAGCCGTTGGCTTTCCGAAGTGCGGGCCCCTACGTGGAGCTCTGCTGAGTCCTTTTTAGGGTCCTCTTCTGAGTCCTCGTTCGGGGTCACACCGCTGTTTTTTCCGCCCAGTCTTCTCTCTCACCGAACGCATGGACCGCACCCAAGCCGACGAGACGACCGCACCCGACAATCTGCCCGGAACCTCCACCGGGGCCCCTCTCCACACCGCCGCTACCTCTCTCAAGAATCGCCCCTTGACCACCGCTTCACCGAACCCATCCGCGCCCGCGACGACCAGCCGCGGTGACTCCTCTGATACCCAGGCGAGCGGAGGCAGCGTCCGCCCCTCCACCACCGCCGTCGACGCCCCAGGGATGCGCGTTCAAAAGCGCAACGGCCGTCTTGAGCCGGTGGACCTGAACAAGATCGTCAGGGCCGTAAGCCGCTGCGCCGAGGGCCTCCAGGGGGTGGACTCGATGCGCATCGCCACCCGCACCATCAGCGGGCTTTACGACGGCGCGCCGACCTCCGAACTCGACCAGCTTTCGATCCAGACGGCCGCCTCACTGACGGCGGAAGAGCCGCAGTACAGCAAGCTTGCCGCGCGCTTGCTGGCGACCTTCATCGACAAGGAGGTTCAGAACCAGGAGATCCAGAGCTTCAGCCAGTCGGTCAGGCTGAGCCACAAGCTCGGCATCATCAACGACCGCACCGCGGAGTTCGTCGCTGCGAACGCGCGGAAGCTCAACGACACCATCGAGGCCGACCGCAGCCACCTCTTTGAGTACTTCGGCCTGCGCACGGTCTACGACCGCTACCTCCTGAAGCACCCCGAGACGCGCCGCGTCACGGAGACGCCCCAGTACTTCTTCATGCGCGTCGCCTGCGGCTTGGCCCAAAGCCCCGCCGAAGCGCGCGACTTCTATCGCCTGATCTCGTCCCTGCGGTATCTGCCGAGCTCCCCCACGCTCTTCAATTCCGGCACCAAGCACCAGCAGCTCAGCTCGTGCTACCTGCTGGATTCCCCCCAGGACGACCTCGAGTCGATCTACGACCGCTACCAGGACATCGCCCGCCTGTCCAAGTTCGCGGGCGGCATTGGGGTGGCGTACCACCGCGTCCGCAGCCGTGGCTCCCTCATCCGCGGCACCAACGGCGAGTCGAACGGCATCGTTCCGTGGCTCAAAACCCTCGACAGCTCCGTCGCCGCCGTCAACCAAGGCGGCCGGCGCAAGGGCGCGGCCTGCGTGTACCTCGAGACCTGGCACGCTGACATCGAGGAATTCCTCGAGCTGCGCGACAACACGGGCGACGAAGCCCGCCGTACGCACAACCTGAACCTCGCCAACTGGGTGTCTGACCTCTTCATGCGTCGCGTGGAAGAGAACGGCATGTGGTCGCTCTTTGACCCCAAGCGCCATCCCGAGTTGACGGACCTCTACGGCGAGGCATTCGAGCGCAAGTACATCGCCGCCGAGGAAGCCGGCGAGTTCGAGCGTCAGGTGAAAGCACGCGATCTCTACTCGCGCATGATGCGCACCCTGGCGCAGACCGGAAACGGCTGGATGACCTTCAAGGACACCAGCAACAAGACCTGCAATCAGGCCAAGGTCGCCGGCAACGTCGTGCACCTGTCGAACCTCTGCACCGAGATCCTCGAGATCACGTCGAAGGACGAGACAGCCGTGTGCAACCTCGGCTCCATCAACCTCGGCAAGTTCATCGTTGAAGCCGATGACGCCGCGGACCGGAGCTTTGACTTTGAGGCCCTGGGCAAGGTCGTGCAGACCGCGGTCAAGTACCTCGACCGCGTCATCGACATCAACTTCTATCCCACCGACGAGGCGTCGGTATCCAACCAGCGTTGGCGCCCCGTGGGCCTCGGCTGCATGGGCCTGCAGGACGTCTTCTTCAAGCTCCGTCTCGGCTTCGACTCCGAGGAGGCCAAGGCGCTGACGGCGAAGATCCAGGAGCACGTCTACCTGCACGCCGTGCGCACGTCGGCCCAAATCGCCGCTGACCATGGCGCCCACACGGCCTTCGATCAGACCTGGGCGGCCGAAGGGAAGCTGCAGTTTGACCTTTGGGACGTGAAGCCCCAGCTCACCGAAGAGTGGGACGAGGTCAAGGCGATGATCGCCAAGACGGGCCTTCGCAACTCACTGATCGTGGCGATCGCGCCGACGGCGACGATCGCGAGCATCGCGGGCTGCTACGAGTGCATCGAGCCCCAGGTCTCGAACCTCTTCAAGCG
This sequence comes from uncultured bacterium, assembly GCA_913058555.1. Taxonomy (GTDB): domain Bacteria; phylum Planctomycetota; class UBA1135; order UBA1135; genus Saltatorellus. The sequence goes on along the minus strand of CAJXRJ010000094.1, from coordinate 10,333 downwards.
CGAGACGCTCTCCGGGGACTTCCTCCAGATCAACAACTACCTCGTCTCCGACCTGAAGAGCCACGGCCTTTGGACGGACGACATGCGGGCGAAGATCAAGGCGGCGGAAGGTTCCATCCAGGAGATCGAGGAGATCCCGGCGGAGATCCGGAACCTCTATCGCACGGCTTGGGAGGTTCCCCAGAAGGCGCTGATCGACCTGGCCGCGGCCCGCGGTCCCTTCATCGACCAGAGCCAATCCCTGAACCTGTTCATGGCGAGCCCCACCATCGGGAAGGTCTCGTCCATGTACCTCTACGCGTGGAAGCAGGGCCTCAAGACGACTTACTACCTTCGTTCGCGCCCGGCGACGCGCATCCGTCAGTCAGGCGGCGCCGAATCCGGAGCTCAGCCCGTTGTCACGGACGCCGAGGCCGTCGCTTGCTCCCTGGAGAACCCAGAGAGCTGCGAAGCCTGCAACTAAACGGGTGCGCCCCGGGCGGACCACAGGTCCCCTCCCACCGCGGGGGACCAGTGATCCCCTGGGGCGCTCTCACCACTGATGATTCCAAGTCCATGACGGACCTGGATCGGTGTCCCGAAGGCGGGGCACCTAGCTGGCCCCAATGACAGGGGCCCCCAAGATCTCACACGCCAGCCAGCGCTCCACCACCACCGCACCCCATCATGATCCTCGATCCTGGATTTGACCTCACGCTGCGTCCGATGAAGTACCCCGTGTTCTTCGACATGTACAAGGACGCGATCAAGAACACGTGGACCGTGGAAGAGGTGGACTTCTCCACCGACGTGGTGGATCTGCAGAAGCGCTTGCAAGAATCGGAGCGCCACCTCGTGAACCGCCTCGTGGCGTTCTTCGCGACGGGTGACTCTATCGTGTCGAACAACCTCGTCCTGAGCCTCTACAAGCACATCAACTCCCCCGAGGCGCGGATGTACCTGTCGCGCCAGCTCTACGAGGAGGCCTTGCACGTTCAGTTCTATCTGACGCTGCTCGATACCTACATTCCCGACATCAAGGAGCGCGAAGCCGCATTCGCCGCGGTCGAGAACATCCCTTCGATCAAGCGCAAGGCTGAGTTCTGCTTCAAGTGGATGGACACGGTCGACACGCTTGCGGAGTGCAACACGAAAGAAGACCGCAAGAGGTTCCTCCTCAACCTCATCTGCTTCGCAGGCTGCATCGAAGGGCTCTTCTTCTTCGCCGCCTTCGCGTACGTCTACTTCCTGCGGAGCAAGGGTCTCCTGAACGGCCTTGCCTCGGGCACCAACTGGGTCTTCCGTGACGAGAGCTGCCACATGGCCTTCGCTTTCGAAGTCGTCAAGACCGTGCGCGACGAAGAGCCCGACCTCTTCGACGCGGACCTCGAACAGTCCGTCATCGCGATGCTCAAGGAAGCCGTCGAGTGCGAGATGGCCTTCGCCGAAGACCTGCTCTCCGGCGGCGTCGCTGGCCTCAGCCAGTCCGACATGCGGCAGTACCTTGAGTTCGTCGCCGACCAGCGCCTCAAGAACCTCGGCATGCAGGCCTACTTCGGCTCGAAGAACCCCTTCTCGTTCATGGACCTCCAGGACGTGCAGGAGCTCTCGAACTTCTTCGAGCGCCGCGTGAGTGCCTACCAGGTCTCCGTTAGCGGCGAAGTCGCCTTCGACGAGGCCTTCTAGGGAGCGGACGCCTCAGTCCGGCCCCCTGCACCCACCCCAGGGGCCCAGCTCTTTTGGGGCCAGGCTCCCAGGGCCCGATTCTCCATGCCGCGCCCTATGGAGGGAACCGGCCGAGATTTTTGGAGCGATTCCGCCCCAAATCCCCTGCTCTATGGCACTTCAAGGGAGCCCCTCGCCGCAGGCCGCCTCCCTGCCCCCCCCTTCCGCGCTCACACCACAGACCTCCCCATGGCTCGCCGCCTACTCCCACCTGCCGCCGCTGTTCCTCTTCTCCTCCTTGGGGGTCCCGCCGCGGCACAGGGCCTCCTCGAAAGCCCCATCTCTGCGACTCGCTCGTTCGGCTACGTCACGGACCAAGTCCTCGTGGACCTCAACGGTGACGGTCGGAAGGAAGTCGTCGTAACCCAGTACAACGCGCCGGGTCTGGACGTCGTCTACCTGGATTCATTGGGCAGGCCCAGCAGCTACGACTGGGTTGGGCTCAGCATCGACGGGATCCTCGAGATCGTGAGCCTCGACTTGGAAGGCGATGGGGACCAGGACTTGGCGTGCTTCCAGAGAACCCAGAGCAGCTTCAGCATCGAGTTCCTCACCAACGTGGATGGCGAGCTCGTGGAGGGCCTGCGCCCACGGCTCCCCGTCCTCTTCGGGGAAGCGCTCGACCTCATCGCCTACGACTTCACCGGCGATGGCCTCGACGACCTCGCCGTGCACCGCTCCTCGAGCAGCCCTGGGCTCATCAGGTACACGAACGAGGGAACGGGATTCGACCCGAGCTACGTGCCGGAGGTCATGAACGCACTGACAGCCTTCGACATGGTCGACATCGATGGAGACGGCTTGGATGACCTCATCATCCTCGGCTCCATCGCCGGCAGAGTGGTCGTACGCCCCGGCCTTCCCGGTGGTTCGTTCGGCCTGCCGGTCGATGTCGCGGCGTCGCTTACGGGGTCCATTCCGCCCCGAGCCAATTTTCTGGACGTGGACTCGGACGGCGACCGGGACCTCCTGCTTGAGCTCGACCTGGTCATGACCGTGGTTGAACAGGTCGCCCCTTTCACTTTCCAAAACCCCAGCCCAATCGCCACATTCGAACCCAGCGGAGCGAGCTTCACCAAGCTCCGGGTCCTGGACTTCAACGCCGACGGCGTCGACGACTTCGCGATCCACGTGTTCGATCCAGCGGTATCGATGTTCCGTTCGGCGATCCACCTTGGGGATGGGACCGGCGGGTTCTCTTTGCCCCCGACCCTTGCGGACGGGGGGCTCACGGACGAGCGCACTCGACTCGCGGATCTGAACGACGATGGGTGGCTTGACGCAGTATCCCAGGGGATACGTCGGCTCGAGGTCCTTGTGAGCACATCCGGTCCAGGCGTCGAATTCCGAACCGCGGTCCCCCTGGGCGACACCCTCGGGAACGTCAGCAACGTCAACCTTGTGGACGTGGACCAAGACGGGGACGACGACATCGTTTGCACGAGCCGCACGCTGGTCTCCAATGTGCTTCTGTTCAAGAACGAAGGCGCCCTGCGATTTGGCAGTGCCAAGCTGATCGCCGAGGTTCCTGCCAACAGCGTCGGAGCCTACATCAGCCTCACCCATGGGGACTTCGACGGCGATGGCGCAGAGGACGTGCTCGGCCTCTTTGATCCACCCCAGGGGCCCGGGAGCCTGCACATGTTCAAGGGGGCTGGAGACGGGTCGTTTTCTGGTCCCGACGTGCTCCAGTTTGTCGTCGCAGATTCCACAAGCCGCTTCCTCTCCGTCCCGGAAGACATCGACGGCGATGGGTTCCTGGATATTCTCTTGGGGAACGCCAACGCGTTGGCGTCGCCCTACCCACTTCAGCTATTCGCGAACACCAATCCTGGAAGTCAGTTCACGCCGATCGACGTGCTCCCAGCCGGTCAAAACGGGTACAGCCCCCCCGCCGCACTCGACGTCAACGGCGACGGACTCTTGGATCTCGTCGCGAACACGCCATCGGCACTCGTCTGGATAGAACAGACTGCGCCGGGCGACTTCGCGGCTCCCGTGCAGCTGCCGCCGATGGGCGTGAGCGATGGAACGCCCGCGCCCATCGCGGGGGACTGGAATGGTGATGGCTTCCGCGACCTCCTGGTGAAGAGCTCGCCCCCAGCGGTCCTCCTCGGGTCTGCCCTAGGCCTTTCCTCCCAGCCGGTGCTGTCCGCTCCATTCGGCCCGCCCGCTGACGGGCCGCATGTGACGGGCGACTTTGATGACGACGGAGCCCTCGACTTGACCACCATGGGCAGGACGTTCCAGCAGGAGTCCGTCTTGCGCTTTGGGGACGGAACCGGGCAGCTGACGGTGAGCGAACCACTGCCTCTGCCGGAACACCGCCAACGGACCACATCCGCTGTGGCAAGTGACGTGGACCTCGACGGCGATCTCGATCTGGTGCGGACGGGCAGCAACGCTGATCGCGTGGAGATACTGATCAACCGCACGATCCCGAGTGTCGGGGAAAGCAGGTGCGGCCTGGCGGCATGGAATTCCAGCGGCGGCCCGGCACGCATGACGGCCTTTGGAAGCGCCACCATCGTTTCGACGGACCTTCGCCTTCGGGCCGAAGGCCTTCCACGGAATCAGTTCGGATTCTTCATCGGGTCGCAAACAGAACGCGTCCCCACGCTCGTGCCTTACACCGCGGGCCTCATCTGTCTCGGCGGCGCCATCGGCCGCTACGTCCAGCCGAATCAGATCCTCTCCTCAGGGCCAGGAGGCCGCTTCGAACTGCCCCTCGATCCCACCCAGCTGATCGAGGGTGGCGTGATCGTGGCCGCGACGGCGGGCTCCGCTTGGTCCTTCCAAGCCTGGTTCCGCGACTTCGATCATGGCTCCGCCACGAGCAACTTCACGGACGCCCTCAGGATCGTCTTCGAGTGACCGGTCGGGACCGGAGTTTGTTGCACAGATAAGGGGGGCGTTTTCGTATCACGAGGGCGGCCCCTCTTCGCCTTGTTCACGACCCCCCTCGGACTCCTCGGGCTCCTCGCCCTGCCCGCCATCCTGGCGGTGCACCTCTTTAGGCGACGATTCCGTCCGCGCACGGTCAGCGCCCTCTTCCTTTGGGCTGCGGTCGGAGCCGACCCCGCAGCGGGCAGGCGGCGGGAACCACTCCGTCGAAGCGCCTCGCTACTGCTCGAGCTGCTCGCGGCCCTGCTTTTGACCTTGGCCCTGGCGGGGCCCCGCTGGGGCGGCGCTGGCGAGCCCGCGCACATCGTCGCCATCGTCGACGGCACGGCGTCCATGGGCTCTGTTGGGTCGGATGGCGAGTCCGCCCTGTCGAAGGCCAAGGACGCCCTCGTCGCCGCCGTCGACAGCCTGCCTGGCAACGCCCGCGTCACGCTGATCCGCACGGGCCCCAACCCCGAGGTCATCGCTGGGCCCGCTGCGTTCAAGGTTGAGGCCCTCGAAGCGGTCCGGGGCCTCACCTCCCCCCACCAAGGGCATGACCTGGGCGCAGCCTGGGACCTGGCCGTCGAACTCAGCCGCGCCGCCGGAGCGGTGTTCCTGACCGACCGGCCGAGTGACGCGCCCGGGGGAACGACCCAAGGGGGGCAGGCCGCGGGGGTGGAGACCATCGGCGTCGGCCAGTCCCTCGCCAACGTCGGCTTCGTGAGCGCCACTCGCTCGCCGAAGGTCAGGGCCGACAAGGAAGCCGCCGACGAGCTGCAACTCGTGATGCGCTCCTTCTCGGGGTCGCGCGAAACACGCACCCTCGAAATCGTTGACGCGGCCACGGACGCAGTCGTTGGGGGGGGATCGGTCGAGCTGGCGCCAAACTCGAGCGCCACCCGTCGCTACTCGGTGCCCGCGGCCACCGGACCGGTCACGTGCCGCCTCCTTCGCGAAGGCGGTGATCCCCTCGCCGCTGACGACAAGGTGCACCTGTCCCCACCGCCCCGGCGACACTTGCGCCTGGCGGCGGAGCTTTCCGACGAGAGCGCCCGCGCCCTCGGCCTGGGGAGCAGCGCCGTGGCGGCCGCGCGCTGGGCCTCCATCCTCGAGAGCGCATCCGCCGCCCCGGCGCAGGCGGCCGGCACGGGCCCCTCCAGTTCCAGCGCGCCCCACCTCGCCCTCGTGGAGAAGGCGGGCACGGACAACGGGATCACGTGGCGTCTCCGGCTCGGCATGGCCACGGACACCGCGGCCTCCGAAGAGCCCGTTCACCTGACCAGCCCGTATCTCATCGACAAGGCCCACCCGTTGATGGAAGGCGTCACCCTGGACGGCGTGGTGTGGACTGCCGCGGGCACGACGGGCTCCGGCGGCATGCCCCTCATCTACTCAGGTGATTTGATCCTCGCCGCGGAGCTTGAGTCCGACTCCGGCGCCAAGGAGTGGCGCTTGGACATCGACCCGGTCCGCTCGACCCTCGGGCGCTCCCCCGACTGGCCGATCCTGCTCACGAACGCGGCGGAGGCCAGGCGCGCCGAACTGCCAGGCCCGGTTCGCACCTCCCTCAGCGTCGGCGAAGCGTTCCTTTGGCGCGGCGCCCAAGCGAACTCTGCTGGTCCGTCGTGGACGCTCCAGAGCCCCACCGGAAAAGCGGAGTCGATCGAGCCCATCCCCGGCGGCGACCTCGTGACCCGTAGCCTGACCGAGGTGGGCATCTGGAAGCTGCTCGAGGGCGACGAAGTGCGAGCGAACATCGGCGTCTCACTCATGAGCCCAGGGGAGTCCGACTTGACCGGGGGCGCAACCCGCGGCGACTTGGGGCGCACGATCACGGATCTAGCGAGCCGATCAACCGGTGATGGCACCGGTGCCGCGGGCCCATGGACCCTTTGGCTCGGAATGTTGGCGCTCCTGGCGATCGCCGCCGATTGGTGGGTGCTTCAGAGGCCAAGTCGCCGAATCACGCGAACCACTCCCGGAGGGCGCTGATGGGGAACCTCGGCTTCCTAACCCCCGAGCTGATGCTCGCGCTCATTCCCTTGGGATGGATCTGGTGGATCACCTCGAAGGGAGAGCACCTTGTCACGCGGGCCCTGCGGGCCGCGCTGATCATCTCTGTCGTGCTCCTCCTCGCAGGCCCCTACCTGCGTTCGCAGTCTGGCGGACGCACGGTGATCTTCGCGGTGGACCGGTCCGCGTCCATGCCCGAAGGATCCCTCGAAGAGGCCGCCGAGCTGATCGAACTAAGCCTCGAGGCACGCGGCGAAGACGACGTGGTGCGCGTGCTCTCGTTCGGGGAGGACGTCGCCATTGAATCGACGGTCTCCGACAGCACCCGGGGCTTTCAAGAGTTCCAACGGAACGTCGGGCGGGACGGATCGAGCCTCGCGGCGGCGATCGAGACGGGCCTGTCCATGCTCCCGGAGGGCAAAGGCGGCTCGCTGGCCCTCCTGACCGATGGGCTCCCCTCAAGCCCGCGCGCGGCCGAGGCCGCAGCGCTCCGGGCGGCAGCCCGTGGTATCCGAATCGACGCCCGCGAGCTCGGTCGCAAAGTCGCCGCCGACACCGCCGTGGAGCGCATCGACGTGCCCCCCGAAGTCGACGCTGGCGAACCGTTCTTCGTGACGGCGTGGATTCGCTCCGATGAGCCAGCGGTGCGGGAGGTTCGCCTCATGCGCGGCACGGACCTACTGGCCACACGGCGAGTGGAGCTTCCGCGGGGCCGCACGCGCATCCGCTTCCCGGCACGCATTCTGCGGGCCGAAGTCGCCGACTTCCGCGTGGAGCTGGGCACCCCGGAAACCGCTGGGGCCCCCACCCCCTCCGCCGATCGCGTGCCGGAGAACGACATCGCCATGGCCGCCGTCCGCGCGACGGGCGCCAAGCCCGTGCTTGTGATCAACCACGACGGCGCCGTGGATACCCTCACCGCGGTACTACGTGGCGCCGGCATTCCAGCCATCCCCGCGTCACCTGAGACATCGCCCAAGTCCCTGCGCGGCCTCGACTCGTACCGCGCGGTGGTACTGGAGAACGTCTCCGCCGCACGCCTTGGGCTGCGGCGCATGGAAACCCTCGCCTCTTGGGTGAAGGACCACGGCGGCGGCCTGATGATGACCGGCGGCAAGGCGTCGTTTGGTTCGGGTGGTTACTTCAATTCGCCCCTCGACGGCGTACTGCCCGTGTCGATGGAGCTGCGGCAGGAGCACCGCAAGCTCGCCGTCGCGCTGTCGGTCACCCTCGACCGCTCCGGTTCCATGGCCGCCACGGTCGAGGACGGCCGCACGAAAATGGACCTCGCCAACGCGGGCACGGTGGCGGCACTCGAGATGCTGAGCCCGAACGATTCGGCCTCGGTGATCGCGGTGGACTCCGCGCCCCACGTGATCCTGCCCCAAAGCCCCCTCACGAACCTGCCCTCGATCCTCGCGAAGGTGCGCGGTATCCGAAGCGAAGGCGGCGGCATCTTCACGGCCACAGCGCTGATGGCCTCCGCCAACGAGCTGAAGGACGCCCCCCAGGGCTCGCGCCACGTCATCCTATTTGCGGACGCCGCCGACGCCGAGGAGCAAACGAAGAGCCCCGCGGCGATCAAGGTTCTCACGGACCTCGGCGCCACTGTTTCAGTGATCGCCCTCGGTACGGACACGGACTCCGACGCCACGTTCCTGAAGGCCTGCGCCCTGCAAGGTGGCGGCGAAGCGTACTTCACGACCTCCCCCTCCGAGCTGCCGCGGCTGTTCGCGATGGAGACCCAGTCCATCGCGCGAAGCACCTTCGTCGAAGAAGAAACCGCCGCACGCCTGCGCCCCGAACTCTTCGGGCTCGGGGAAATCGGAGCCGGCGCCTTTCCGGGGATCGCGGGCTACAACCTCACGTACTTGAGCCCCGGCGCCTCCCTCGGCGCCGTCACGACCGACGAGTACAGCGCCCCCATCGTCGCCTTCCACCGCCGCGGCCTTGGGCGGGTGGCCGCGCTGCCCGTGCAGCTTGGGGGCACCTACAACTCCCATCTCGCGGACTGGGATGGGTACGCCTCTCTCTTGGTGACGCTGACCCGCTGGCTTACGGGGGTCGAGCCACCCGAGGGCGTGTTCGCCTCCGCAAAGCGTGAAGGTCGCGACGCGGTCTTCACCGTGGAGTTCGACCCTGAGGCCCCGGACTCGGCTCGGACGAACTTCTCGGGCCGCCAGCTCAGCGCCACGCTGCAATCGGGCGCTGGCTCGCCGGTCGAAGTGGTGTTAGAACGCGTCGCGGAGAATCTCTTCGAAGGTCGCGCGCCGCTGCCGTCGGGGGCCATCGCCATCGGGACGGTGTCCCTTGCGGGTGAAGGCCCCGAATCGGACCCGATCGCCCTGCCCTTGCCGCCGTTGGCCTTGCCTTATTCGCCTGAGTTCGAGCGCCCCACGAGCGAGACCGCCGGTGCGCGCCTGCTCGGGCGCATCACGCGACGCACGGGCGGCGTCCTATCCCCCAGCGCATCGGACCTATTCCGCAGCGCCCCGTCCACGGATCGCTGGAGGCGCATCACCTGGCCCCTGCTCCTCATGGCGATGCTCTGCCTCATGCTGGAGATCGCTGGACGCCGGCTCGGGCTCTGGGAGAGTCTCGCCCGCGTCGTTTCCGGTGGTAGCACCAAGGCGTCGTCGGTTGGGGCTTCCGTGGGGGCAGCCAAGCCGGCCGCATCCGAGACGGCTGCATCCAAGCCGGCTGGCCAGCCCACTGACGACACCGACGAGCCTTCCGAAGACGAAGGCGGCCTATCCTCCGCCCTCGACCGGGCCCGTGCCTCTTCCCGGTCGCGCCTTCGCTAGGCCTAGGCCGGCTCGACCACGCCGCGCCCCGCGAGGCCTTCGAGCTCGTCCTCGAGTGTCCCTGACACGATCGCCGCGACGCCCCCGAGGCGCCGTGCTTCCTCGGCGATCCCTGCGGTGAGCCGATCCAATCGGGCGTGGTATCGCTCGATCGTCGCGCGATCCAAGACGATGTCCTCCGCCGATTCGCTTTCGGCATCGGTCAGCCGCACAGCCCCGTAGGATTCCGGAGCGAGGTCGGAGGCCCCCAGTACCTGGAGGAATGCCGACGGTCCCGCGCCCCGCGCGGCAGCGCGTACGATGCTGGCGGGATCCATGGGCACCAGGAAGTCTGAGACGATCACCCGCTGGGACCTGGGGCGCAGATGCGCCGAAGCCTCGTGCAGCGCCCCGGCAAAGTCGCGCTTCGAATCGAAATCGATCCCCCGGGCTTCAAAGTCCACGAGCGGCCGCCGCTCCACCCGGTCGCCCATGACCAGCAGCCGAACGTCCACGCCGCTGGCGCGGCCGGCCACCGCGAAGTAGGCCGCCAGGTCCACCGCCAACTGCGCCTTGCCCGGCTCCACGGACATGGACCTTGAGGCATCCAACAGAACGTCGAGGCGCGGCACGACCTCCTCCTGGTGGACCCTGACCAGCACGTCGTCCGTACGCGCCATGGCCCGCCAATCGATGTGACGCACGTCGTCGCCGGGCTGGTAGGGCCGCCGGTCGTGGAACTCCATCGAGGCGCCGACGCCGCGGCCCAGCCTCTCCCCCGCCGATCCGCCGCGGGGAACCTGGGCAAGGCTTGGCTTCCACCGGGCAGCCGCGGCTTGCACGAGATCCGACGGACGAATCAAGCCTTCGCCTGGCTGCTGAGTTTGCGTTTCGCGTTGGCGCGGCTCGCTTCAGCGACCTCACCGAAGCCGCCGATGACCCGAGCG
>CAJXRJ010000093.1 GCA_913058555.1 uncultured bacterium | reverse complement strand
GAAGCGTGACGTCGTTCGCAGCCGCGAAGCGAACGCCGTCGACCCGGAGGCGAGAGACATAGCCCGATTGATTGGCGACGCCGTGCACACAGGTCGTCGATTGAATGCCCTCGTTCCATCCCTCTGTCGCAACCCATGAGATCGGGGTCAACAAGGGGCCAGTGGTCGTTCCAGCAAAGACGTGCCCATCGCCGCTGATGGCGGTCGACTCGTAGAACTGGGTGCCGGGCAACGGGGTCAATGCGCGGGCAGCCATGAAGTCGGCGAAGCTCTGGGGAGGACGGCCGTGGTCCCAGACCGTAGGGCTCGACGGGGTGGGTGACACGGTGAGGTCGCGGCCAATGATGCGGCTTGCCGAAGCGTCAAGGTCTTGGAACCGCAGTTCCGTGCCCGTTCCCGCCTGTCCGGGAAGCGTCGTGAGGCCGCCGGTCGCCGTCCAGTGCCAAATCACGCCGTTGTTCCCGCCGTTGGAAGAGGTGCCGATGACCGTTTCGCCATCGCGCGAAACGGCGAGGGCCGTGCCGGCGGTGTAGCCAGTGGGGACGGGGAGCGAAGACATGCCGGTCCCTTCCACCCACCGGAAGGGGCGGCTGAGCCCGATCGCGTTTCTCCATTGACCGACGATGATCGATCCGTCGGAGTTTGCGGCGTATGCCTGTGAGGTGACGACCGCAGGAAAGTCGTCGAGGAGCTCAAGGGCAGCCGACGTGCCCCAGCGAGCGGCTTTGGTTCCACTGCGCCCCACGGCGAACGCGCCGTCGCCGCTGATGCCATTGATGAATGCAAGCGAGTTGTTGGGCTCGATGAGGGTCACGGCACCGGAGCTCGTCCAGCGGGCGGCGCGTCGCTCTCCTGTCACCGTTTGTTGGACATAGCCCACGACCGTGAGCCCGTCGTCGCTCATGTCCTCCGGTACGGCGGTGTCGTACGCGGGTGGATACTCCAGCTGGTTCAGGTTGCCAGCCGCGTCGAGGTGGACTCCGAAGAACCTCACGTAGCTGGAGCTGAATTCGTCCACGGTGTAGCCCGTCACCGAGCTGCCGTCATAGCTCAGGGCAACCACCGCGTCGAACTCCGGCGGCAGTGCTTGGATCGAGCCCTGGGCTAAACTAAGTCCGGGGAGGACTCCGGCCAATGCGAGCATTCGTATGCGCATGGGAAACATGGGGTGACGAGGGGCGGGTCGAGCAACGTCTGAAGGCGGGTCGCTGTCAACTCCCTGATGCAGTCGCGGCGAGGGGCGACACATTGAGAGCGGAAGGCCAGATTCAAGCCTACGCAAAGGTCCTATTCCGTGGGAGGCCCCAAAGTTGTCACCAAGTTGTGATTGGCCGCCTATGGATTGACCCACAGAACGGGGTCCCTCGGTAGGGTGCAGGCATGTGCAGCCTGAGCCTACTCGTGTCCTTCCTGCCTGTTCTGAGCCCTCAATTTGACAGCCCTGTGGAGGTCACGGACGGCCTCGAACATCCAAGCGCCTTCCGGTTCGGCGACTTTGATGGGGATGGGCAGATTGACATGGTCGGATCGTCCTGGGCGACAGGGGAGCTCCGGTTCTGGAGGGGCGACGGTGCGGGTGGCTACGGGCCAGGTGAGACCTTGCCCGTGGCGCTTTCGTCCATCGCCAACTTGTCCGTGGGGGACCTGGACGGAGACGGGGACCTGGACCTTGTCGCCGGCACGCCGGGGCCCTCTGTGGTTTGGGTGGAGAACCTGGGCGGTGGGGAGTTTGCCGGGGAGATGCCCCTGGCAGGATTCGGCGCAGTGTTGCCGGGATCGATCGTGCGCCAGCGAATCGTGGACTTCGATGGGAATGGAACGAATGACGTGCTCATGACGTTCGACCGTTCCTCGTCCGGGCAAACATCGTTGGTGCTCCTGGCTAGCAGCGCGGGCGGGGGATTGTTCAACTCACAAACGCTCATCACGAGCCCCACGGCGCTCTACGACGCGGAGGCTGCGGACCTGGATGGGGATGGGGATAACGATATCGTCGTGGGGGGGAGCGAAGTCGGCGCGTGGTTCCGGAACGATGGGTCCGGCGTATTGACGGGGCCGATAGCCCTTCCCCTCTTCAGCGGGGCTACCGACGAGCAGGTCGCGGCCGTGGACACCGACGGGGACGGCAATCTCGACCTTGTGTCGCTCCAGTGCTTCAGCCCATTGGCGGGGACGGTGGTCTACGTCAGCAAGGGAGATGGCGCCGGCTCATTCACTCCACAGGCGCCGATTGCGCTCTTCTCGTGCATTTCGAACGTCGTGATCCGCGATCTGAACGGCGACGGACGAGCGGACCTGCTGGCCGCCGCGGAGTTAGCGGCTGGCGGCCGACTCGAGCTTGCGCTTGGAACCGCCGCTGGGCCATTCGCTACGCCCACGGTACTTCTTGAGGGCGAGCTGCGTTTCACTGCGGCGGTGGTTGGGGATGCGGATGGTGACGGGGTTTTGGAAGTCGCGGCGGGCACAAGCGGGGGGCAGGTCCTGGCGCGTGAGTTCGTTCCGGGAGTGATGCCTCTGACCCTCGCCGATGACGGGCCGGAGCTGACGGAGACCGTGTCGTACACTTACAGGGATCGACTGGTCCAAACGGCCGACTTCAACGGCGATGGGAACGCAGACGTCTGCGTGTTGGCAGCGGCTGAGGGCAGGATCGCCTGGTGGCCCGCGGACGGTCGCGGCGGGTTCGGGCCTCTCGAGACGATTGAGCGAGTCTCGTCCATCCCGCGCGACATTTACGTCGCCGACATGGACGGGGACGGAGCGCAGGACGTCGTGCATTTTGACCGCTCGACGGCGCAGTATCGCTGGCGGCGAGGGGACGGAGCCGGCGGCTTTGCGGCCCAGCCACCGGTGACGATCCCGCTGTACCTCTATCCCGCGAGCGAGCTGGTGGATGTCGACGGTGATGGGCTTGCCGACTTCACGTACGGCCGCGATGGCACGTCGGTGCAGCTGGCTTGGGGTCGCAACCTTGGCGGCGGGGTGATCGAGCCTCGAACGCTTGTGGCCACCGCCGGAGGGTTGGTCCGTGCGCCCCGCTTCCGGGATGTGAACGGTGATGGCCTGATGGATGTGGCATTCCTGGTCATCGGCTCTGCCGGAAGCCCCTCGAAGTTCGCCTACTATCCCGGGACAGCGCCTGGTGATTTCGCCTCGACGCGCACGGAGTTTGAGCTGTTCACTCCGTTCAACTTTGAGACCAACGCGGAGTGGGGAGTCGCCGACATGGACGGGGACGGTGAGGTGGATCTCGTCGTGTCGGTCAATGCCTCCATGCCGCCCGCTCGCAACCGGCTGATGATGTACCGGGGGCTAGGGGGCGATCTGTTCGGCGGCGCTACGGTGCTTGCTGGCGCCACCCAGAGCGCAACCGGGCTCAAGGTGGCAGACATCGACGGTGACGCGCGGCCGGATCTCATTCAGCTCCTGCCCTTTGTTCCCGGCCAGGAGGACGGGCTGGTCTGGTACCGGAACCTCAATGGGACGCAGTTCGCCGCCCGCCGATCGATCGTGTCGACCACCAGGACATTCTCCGAGTTCCTTCTTGGGGATTTTGACGGCGACGGCGACGTCGATAGCGTCTTTGCGGAACGCTTGAACGACGCGATCGTGCGCATTGAGACGCTCTATCGCGGCGAGATCGGAGTGCCCTATTGTTCCGCTTCCGTGGCGAACTCAAGCGGTGAGGCCGGGGAGATGTCTGCGTCGGGATCAGCGCTTCCTGGCGCCGGGGACCTGACGCTGACCGCGAGTCGCCTGCCGCTTCAGACGTTCGGGCTGTTCCTGGTGAGCCGAACGACCGACGCCGTGTTTGCCATGAACTCGGTGGGTGTTTTGTGCCTCGGGGGCGAGATTGGCCGCTTCACAGGGCCGGGGCAAGTGGTGTCGTCGGGAACGACAGGTATCTTCAGCATCGACGCGATGCCGAACTCCCTCCCCACGCCCCAGGGTCCTGCGGCTGCGTTGGCCGGGGAAACCTGGCACTTCCAGGCGTGGCACCGCGACATCGCGAACGGACAGGCCACGTCGAACTTCACGCGTGCCGTGTCCGTGCGGTTCCTGTGACGCTGGCCTTGGATTGCAGTGGGCGCGGTCATGGCCGTGGCCCCCAGCGATCGACCTTGGGCGTCAAGTCGATCAAGCGAAACATGGCCCGTGTGAGGAGCGCCGCGGGGATGAGCGCTGCGTAGGCGATGTCGGCGAGCCAAGGGTTTTGAATTCGCACGGCCAGCGGCGGCCCCGCGCGATCGTAGATGCGCCGGAGGACGCGGTGGGTTCGCGGGAGCAAGGCCCTGAGCGCGATCTCGCCGGCCTTCAGGGTCCGGAGCTGGTCGTTCATGGGGAACGCCGCCCCATCCGGCGGCTGGATCCACTCCGCTCGGACCCAGGCTCGATGCCCGCGGCAGGCGGCGTTGGCGACGTAGCAGTCGTCCGGCGGAGGCTCGAGGGGAAGAGAGTCGTATTCGACGATGGCGCTGGTGATGGCCGCGGCCCACGCGGCAAAGTAGAGCGCGAGCGCACCTCCAAAGGCGCCGGGCGCGATGGGGCGCGGTTCGTCCGGTGGCTGGGTGGCAGCCGACTGGCGAACACGCCTTAGGATCCGGATACAGACGATGAGCAAGCCCGCCGGCCACGAGGCCATCAGGCCGACCATCAATAGGAGGCCGATCGTCACGGCCGGTTCTGCCACGACGCTGGTCTCAAAGCCCAGCGGGATCATGAGGGTGGACAAGGCGATGAGCGCGAGCGAGCAGCCGATCGCGACTCTCTCGCCACCGCCAGATGACGCGTGTGTGCCGGGCGCCTCGCCTTCAGAGGTTGAGTCTGCGTACCACAGGAGAATGCACGCGATCGCGGAGCCCGCAACCAAGCTGTAGTGGGAAACCATCCAGATCAGAAGCGTGTACTGGGCTCCGATCACGATGCCCGCGAAGAGCCCCAGGCGGACCGTTGGCGAGTGCCCGTGTTGGACGGGGTCCGAGAGCACCGTCCAGACGGCCCATGTCGCAAGCCCAAGCAGCGACCAGAAAGGCAGGGTGGCCAAGGGCTGCATGAGGAGCGCGACCCCATCGGCCACTCGGCCGCTTTGCCATTCCGGGGACCAGGCGGGCGCCATGAGGAGCCACGAGAGAGCTCCGATCCAAGGGGCGGTGACCCCAAATGCGCCGTACAGGCGTGCCGATCGCCCGTCGAGGTCGTTCAGCGCCGGCGGGAGCCGGTGATTCGCGTTACGAAGGCCCTGGATCGGCTCGGGGGCCAGGGGGTCGGGTCTTGGGCTCATAGGCTTTGCATTGCAAAGCATGAAGCCAGGGCTGGCAACCCGTGGCCGGGAACTCCGTGCCGCTCAGGGAATGGGAACCACGAGGCGTGTCCAGCCTATCCGGCCGCCCGTGGACCTCAGTCCCTGGGCGGCCGCCGTGAGGCTCGCCGATCGGACCTAGAACCGGTCTTCCGCGATGTAAACCTCTCTGTCGAAGGCGTTCTCCCACTTGCCGACGGCGGTCGCGACGGCGGCGTCGCCCGTGACGTTGGTCAGGGTGCGCATCATGTCGAGGAGGCGGTCGAAGGGGTAGATGAAGCCGATGATGAGCAGGGCGTTGGTCTCGCTCAGACCGATCTGCTCGAGGGCGGCGGCGGATAGGAGCAGCCCGGCGCTGGGGATCCCGGCGGCGCCGATGGATACGAGGGTCGCCATGACGGCGACCATGACGTACTGACCCAGGGTCACGTCGATGCCGAAGGCCTGGGCGCCGAAGAGCGCCACAAGGCCGATGTAGATGGCCGTGCCGTCCATGTTGATGGTCGCGCCGAGGGGCAGTACCGATGCCGCAATGGACTTGTCGACGCCGAGGTTCTCGTTCACGCAGGTGATCGTGACGGGCAAGGTCGCGCCGCTCGAGGACGTGGAGTAGGCGACGGCTTGGGCGTCACTGACGCCCCGAATGAACGGCTTCAGCGGCAGGCGCAGCAGGAACTTGATGATGCCGCCGTAGGTGAGGACGATGTGGACGGCGCACGTGAGGTACAAGGCCAGCGTCAGGAGCCCGAGGCTCTGGAGGACTCCGAAGCCCTTGTCTGCCATCACGACCAGCATCAGCGCGAAGACCCCGAACGGGGCCATCTCCATGGCGATGATGGTCACCTTCATGATCGCCTCGGAGGCGCTATCGAAGAACTTAGCCGCGGGCTTGCCAAGGTCCCGTGCCATCAGGATCCCGATTCCAAAGAGGATCGAAAAGAAGATGACCTGGAGGATGTTCCCGGTGGCGAGGGCCTCAAAGGGGTTGGTCGGGACGATTTGGAGTAGCCGTTCGACGAAACCTCCCGCTTGTTCCGCGGTGGCCTTCTTGGCCGTGATGGCCGAGGAGTCCACGCCGCTGAACACGTCGGCGGAGAGGCTCGCGCCCGGACGGATGATCGTGCCGGCGATGAGACCAAGGGTCACGGCCACCGCGGTCGTGCCGAAGTACATGCCCATGGCGCGGCCGCCGAGGGATCCAAGCTTCTTCGGGTCGCCCATGGCGACAACGCCCGAGACCAAGGTGAAGAAGACCAGCGGGACGATCAGCATCTTGATCAGCCGCAGGAATAGGTCACCCAGCCAACCGATCCACTTGATGGCAAAGGGCCCGCTTGCTTCGGGTCCCATGCCATATCGGAGTGCGAGTCCGGCGCCGAGGCCGAGTACGAGCGCCACGAGGACGCGCTTCCACAGATCGATCTTGAACCATTTGGCCATGCCACGGAGGGTACCGTCTCTGGGGCCAGAGGGTGGAGTCCCGGACGTCGGCGGCTAGTTCTTCTTCCAGATATCGATGGCTGCGTCGTTGGACTGGCCGGTGCCCGGAGTGCTTCGGCCCGCGGTCACAATGGCGCTCAGCTCGGCGAGCAGTTCTTCCACGACCTCGGGGTGCTCGTCCACCAGGTTCGATTCCTCACCGATGTCGCGCTCGAGGTCGTAGAGCTGCATTTCAGGAAGCCCGGCCTTACGGGCGGCGGCATTCTTCGGGGCCGTCCAGCCCGCGGAGCCGGGGGCGAGCAGTAGCTTCCATTTGCCTCGGCGGATCGCGAAGTGCCCGCTGATCGAGTGGTGCACCACGGACTCGCGGGCACCTTTCGGGGTGCCGCCAAGGAGGGCCGGGAGGAAGCTCATGCTGTCCTCGCCCGCGTCTTCGGCGATGGGGGCGCCGAAGAAGTCGGCGAAGGTCGCCAGGACGTCTGACATGGAAACGAGGCGGCCATCGACCGATCCCGGCGCGACTTTCCCGGGCCAACGAACGAGGAAGGGCACCCGGTGGCCGCCTTCCCAGAGGTCCGCCTTGGAGCCCCGGTAGGGGCCGCTCGGGAAGTGTCCGATCGCGTTCAGCTCCTTCAGCTTGGCCGCCTTGGACGTGCCGTTGTCGGCGCTGAAGATGACGATGGTGTTCTCTGCCAGACCGCCCTTATCGATGGCTTCCAGAATGGCGCCCACGGAACCATCGGTCTGTGCCACGAAGTCGCCGTACTTGCCGATGCCGCTCTTGCCGCGCCACTCATTCGCTGGGACGATCGGAGTGTGCGGCGCACTGAGCGGCACATACAAGAAGAACGGCTTCGCCTCGGAGCCGGCCTTCGCCCGTGCTTCGACGTAGGCGACGGCTTCCCGGGTGATCGCCGGCAGGATGTCCTGCACCTCAAGCTCCTCCACGATGGCGGCATCCCGGACGATGCTGCTCATTTCGCGGGCATGGTGGAAGCCGTAGAACGTGTCGAAGCCGCGGGTGATAGGGCCGTCGACGATCCGCGTGCCGATCGGGAAATGCGCTGGGAGCAGCGCCTTCGTCTTGGGGGTCGCCGCCGGGGCGTCCTCCCCGGGGTTGTAGCCGTAGTTGAGATGCCACTTGCCAATGACCGCGGTCTCGTATCCCTGGTTCTGGAATAGCCCGCCCAGGGTGGCTCGATCCTCCGCGATCAACGCAGGGGCGTTGCCTGTGACCACGCCCTTCTGAAGGGACGTCCTCCAGCAATAGCGCCCCGTCAGCAGGGAGTACCGCGACGGCGTGCAGACCGCGGAGGTGGTGTGGGCATCGGTGAAGGAAACGCCCTGTGCGCGGAGCTGATTGAGATGCGGCGTCGGAACCTTCGATCGGCCGGGGTTGAGGGCCTCGATCTCCCCGGGACCCATGTCATCGGCGAAGAGGAAGACCACGTTGGGCCTCTTCGGGTCCGGTGCCTGTTGCTTGGGCGGTGCCTTCTTCTTGGGCGCCACCGTGGCAGCCGTTTGGGAGGGCGCGACGGGCGTCAGCGCGAGGTGCTGGGCTGCGATGGTCTGAAGCTCCTTGACGATGCCGGGATTGGCCTTCGCAAGGTTCCTGGTCTCCGAGGGATCGAGGTTCAGGTTGTAGAGCAGCGGCGGGTCGTGCTCGACGAGTTTGGCTCCCACATAGGACACGTGGCTTGCAAAGTGCGCCTTGTACGCCCCGTGACGCACGGCCATGAGCCGCGTCTTTTGGTAGTAGAACACCGACTCCCGCGGGCTTGGTCCTGTCCCACGTAGCACAGAGGAAACGTCGTGGCCGTCGTGCACGAGCGACTCTGGCAGCGTGCCGCCCGCGAGGCTCACCAGGGTAGGGAGCACATCGAGTGTGCTCGTTAGATCCGTTCCCACCGTGCCGGCGGGGACCTGCGACGGCCAACGAACGACGGCGGGTACGCGCATGCCGCCCTCGAAGGTGCAGCCTTTGCCTTCGCGTAGGGGCCCGGCGGAACCGCCCTGATCCC
The DNA here is from genome assembly GCA_913058555.1 of uncultured bacterium. GTDB lineage: Bacteria > Planctomycetota > UBA1135 > UBA1135 > Saltatorellus. Next base: position 6,120 of record CAJXRJ010000093.1, on the reverse strand, counting down.
CATACACGAGCCACGGCCCATTGTCGCTCGTGAAGAGCACCATGGTGTTCTCGTCGAGGCCCTGGTCCCGAAGGGCCTTCAGGACTTGGCCGACGCTCCAGTCGATCTCTTCAATCACATCGCCGTAGAGGCCCCGGGCGCTCTTACCGGCAAATGCGTCCCCGCGGAACAGGGGCACGTGGGGGAGGTTGTGGGCGAGGTAGAGGAAGAAGGGCTGGTCCTTGTGATCCTCAATGAACGAGACCGCTTCCTCCGTGTAGCGCCGGGTGATCGTCGTCTGATCCGCGGGCCGCTCGATCTCTGTCTTGTCCCTCAGGAGCGGCACTCGGAAGTACTCGCTCTTGGGCTCCTTGAACCTCTTCGCGCCCTTCGGGAGCGGCCGCACCGCGTCCATGTCGTTGGAGTAGGGGATGCCGAAGTAGGAGTCGAAGCCGTGCTCGGTGGGCAGGAAGTCGGGTAGGTGCCCCAGGTGCCACTTGCCGACGCATGCGGTGGCGTAGCCTTCGTCCCGAAGGGCTTCCGCGACGGTCCATTCCTCCGCGGGCAACCCGCTGGCCGAGTCCGGGAACAGCACTCGCCGCTGGTCGCCGCACATGCCACTGCGCACGGGGAGCCGCCCTGTGAGGAGCCCCGCGCGGCTCGGCGTGCAGACGCTGGCCGCGGTGTAGAACTGCGTCAGCTTCATGCCCTCGGCCGCCATGCGATCGAGGTGCGGGGTTCGGATGGTGGGCGCGCCGAAGCAGCCGAGGTCCCCGTAGCCGAGGTCGTCGGCGAAGATCACCACAAAGTTCGGCGGTGCGACATCGGCCGTTCCCGAGGGGGCCGAATTCGAGGGGGCCGGCGCCACCTGCGCCATCACGGCCAGCAAGCCGACGAGCGATGTTTGCATCGGGATACCTACCGGTACTTCTTGTTGTAGAGCTTCCAATCTGCCTCGAACTCATCGAGGTCGATCTGGCCCCAGGATGCTTCCATCGCGTCCTTCCAGATCTTGGCCTTCGCGCGGGGGTCCACCATCTGGCGCGTGATCAGGAGTTCCTTCTCCGTCAACTCACGCCCCGCTTCCTTGGCCCTCGCCTTTCGCTCGTCGAGGATACCCGAGTAGAGGTCGCGGAATCCCTTGTTCAGGGTCGTCACGTAGTTCGGGATGATGTCCGCGTACTCGTCCTTCCAGACTTTGCGCGGGACCTTTCGGAGTGCGCCCTGGCGGAGCATGTAGATGATCGACCACGACTGGGAGTAGCTCCTCACGCCATGGGCCTGCCACTCGGGGTGGGAGTAGTTCAAGTGCTCCCTCAAGGGGACGGTCTTGTCCAGGCGGATCAGCTCGTTGATGATCGAGACGCGATCGAGCCCCGCGGGCATCTTCTGGGTGATCTTGCCCTTGCGACCGGTGATCTTCATGGCGCCGTAGTAGTCGCCGTGGCCCTCGTCGAACCAGCGGTGAGCTTCGGCCTGGCCAAACAGGTAGTGGCAGTACTGGTGGAACGCTTCGTGGCTGACGACCGCGTAGGTCGTATTCCGGTCGGTCTCCACGTTGTCGTAGAGGACAAGCTCCGCGGAGGTTGGGCTGAAGTAGCCCGCCACTCCGCCTCCCATGCCGCTGAACCTTTGGAATTCCTCCCTGTCCTTGCAGATCCGAACCACCGACACCGCGCTGAAGTCCGCGGGGGGCGGGAAGTCCTTCTCGTAAACGTCGCGCGAGACTTCGAGGCGCTTGATGACTTCCTTGACGAAGGCGATCTTCGTCGCGTTCGTCAGGATCACGAAGCGCTTCGACGGCGTGCCGATCGCCTGCCAGCCCGCGGTGAGGGCGGCTTCTTGCTCGGCCCACTCCAGCTGGTTCTCATAGGTCCGCTCGTTCGCGGCGACCTCCTTGCGCTCGACGAGCTCAATCAGCTTCAGCGATGAGCCCGAGCTCTTGATCGCCTTCTTCCACTTCGTGTCGAACTCATCATCGACGTAGTAGACCAGGTGGATGTCGGCGTGCTCGAGGGGGTACGACCAGACTTCGAGGAAGAACGGTTTCTCTTTGCCCGAGCGGTTCTTGCGGGTCCCTTCCCAGCGTCGACGTTGCCCTTCGATCCCACCCACCTCGACGGTCTCGTCGAGCGAGGTCTCCGCCTTGGAACGCCCGAGGTATTGCTTGATGAGCGGATCGATGGAGGGGCGCTTGGCCGCGGCCTTCGAGCGACCCTTGTCGTCCTCACCTTCCTCGGCTTCTACGACAGGGGGCGCCGCCAGGGCGTAGCCGACCAGGGAGTTCCCCCCTTGGCTGAAGCGAAAGACTGGGCCTCGGTCGCCGTTTTGCGGGATGGCCTCGAAGTCGGCAAGGCCCTTGAACTTGAACCCCTGGGGCGCGACCTCCGTGTAAGTCCGTGCCACCTTTTGGGGGGCGAAGGCGTCGGCGGAGGAGCTGAGGACCAGCGCGACCGCGCAGGCACGTAGAAGATGGATGAGCATAGGGGAGTCAGGTGGGGCAGCGCCTGCTGCCCGGTTTCAAAGCGGGGCACCATTCTCCGTGTTGACCAGCGGCAGGGTTGTGTCTTGGCCCACTTCTCTACGTGAAACTTGTGGAGAACCAAGAATGGCCCTCCGAATGGGGGCGCAGCCGTCTGATTGCCCGGTTCGAACCACCCAAATGGGCGCCAGTGGACAATCATAGGTGCTCCCCGAATGGGGGCAGAGCCGCGCTCGCGGGTCGCTCCACATTCCTTTGGTCTCGCAACGATCTCGTCACTCGCCATGGTTCGCCAAATGTCCCTCATTCGAATGCCGTTGCCTTTGGGAAGTGGGTCGACGGGGGCGAGTTTCTGGTGCCTGCCCATCCCCGGGGTCCTGGGCGATGACTTGTGAGTTGTGAGTTGTGAGTTAGACGCAGCGCATCGATTTGGGCCAGCCATCGCGCTAGGCCCCTGGAACAGAGACTCATTAGGAAGGACGTTTTTTTGGAAGGCAGTATCGATCAGTGTGATCTTCAGCTGATCTCGGGCTGGGCGTGGAATGGCGCCTCGGCCGAGGAACCCGCGGAGATCGAGATCCTCGATGGGGACCGGGTCCTCGCGACGCTCGTGGCGGACCTTTACCGGCCGGACCTGGAGGCTGCGAAGAAGGGGGGCGGTCGCTGTGCATTCCGATGGGAGCTGCCGAGGAAACTCTTGGACGATCGCGAGCATGAGATTCGCGTCCGGTTCGTGGGGACCAACGTCGAGATCGGGCCTGCGCCGCGACGTCTGGTGTGGGACACATCGGCGCGTCGCGAGCTCGCCGCGGAGATGTGCGGGACCATGCGGGCTCTTGCATGGGAGATCTCGGGGGCGCGAATCGAAGACGGTCGTCTGGAGATTCAAGGCTGGGCGATCCCGCCCTCCGACGGCCGTGAACGCACGATCCGAGTGAATGGAGTCCCCTTTGAGAAGGTCGAGCTGGCCCTCCGCTCCAAGCGTATCGGTGGCCTCTATTGGTACTGGCCCGGCGCCGAACACTGCGCCTTTGAGTGCTCCATTCCCATGGATGCCGAGGACCTCTTCAAGGGCGGCCCTGCCGTTCTTGAGTACGTCGACAGCGCCACCGGAGAGCCCTTCGATAAGGGGCAGATCGTCTACTGGCCAGAGACCGTTTTCGAGCACGGCAACGTGCCGCCCGAGAACAACATTCGCCGGACGTCTGGGTACTCCGACGCCCACCTCTTTCTCCAAGAGGGTTACACGGCCTATCGCCGGCTGGCGCGCCAGCTCACGGAGATGCACGGGGCCTGGCCGAGCGGCCGCACCCTCGATTGGGGGTCCGGTTGTGGGAGGGTCCTGCGTTGGCTTCTGGACGCAGAGCTACCCGGTGTGGACGTTTTTGGCGGAGACATCGACGCAGCGAATGTGCGCTATTGCCGGCAGAACCTGACCGGTGTGGAATTCGAGGTGCTGCTCCTGCACCCGCCGACGTCGTACGAAAGTGGCATGTTCCAGGTGATCTACGGGCTCTCGGTGTTTACGCACCTCCAAGAGGACGTGCAGCTAGCGTGGCTGGGGGAGCTGGCGCGCATCAGTGCCCCTGGCGCCACGGTCCTCGTGACGGTGCACGGGGACGCGTCGTATTGCCTGGCGCAGCCGGATTCCGACTGGCTGAAGCGGATCCGAGAGACCGGCTTCGACGCGTCGATCCACGACGGCATCTTGGCGGGGGAGATCGACGACGATGCTTACTACCGCGCCACGTTCCATACCGCGGACTACGTGCGCGAGCGCTGGTCCGAATACTTTGAAGTAGTCGACATCCTCGAGGGGTTCGTGTGCCACCAGCAGGACTTGGTGGTGCTTCGGAAGCGGCCGTAGCGCTCGGCACCTGGCCCCATGGGAGCGTCGAGCCGCTTCACGGTGGCCTGCGCGGGAGGGTACGATGGGTGCGTGCCCGACCTTGGACAAGTACATGGCCCCCTGACGCAGCTCTTCTCGACGCCAAAGACAGCTGATGAATGGGCGCCGTTTGTGCTGCCCGCAGCGCGAGTCGAGGCCTTCGAGCGTGACGGATTCATCCATGGCATTCCGTTGCTGTCGAGTGCCCAGGTCGACGCGCTCGGAGCCGAGCTCACGGAGATTACGGACCCCGGCCATGGGGGCCGCGAATACTTCTACGAGTACAACTCCAACGAGTCGAAGACGCCGGGGTCGGTGCTCTTTCATGCCCTGGGGGCGTGGCGAGTGCGGCCGGCATTCCATGACGTGCTCTGGAACCCGGCGTTTCTGATGGCCGCGTATCAGCTGCTCGGGACAAGCTTCCGGCTTTTCCACGACCAGGTATTCGCCAAGCCGGCGCGCCATGGGGGAGTCGTCGCTTGGCACCAGGACTACTCGTACTGGACCTGGACGCAGCCGATGGCGCACCTGACCTGTTGGATGGCCCTCGACGATGTGGATCGATCGAATGGGTGCGTGCACTACGTGCCCGGTAGCCACCGCTGGGGCCTTGTGAGCCGAACGGATCTCGGCGGCGACATGGACGCGATTCGCAAGGAGCTGACCGACGCGCAGTTGGAAGCGTTCGAGCGGCGCGTGCCCGTTGAAATGAAGCGCGGCGAGGCGAGTTTTCATCACCCGCTTCTGATGCACGGCAGCTACGCCAACGAATCGGACCGGCCGCGGCGTGCAACCCTCATCAACGTGTTGGCGGACGGCGTGCGCTCGAACATGCCCACGGAGGCAAGGGCAGGTGTGGGGCCCGGGACGGGCGGCTACCCCGTTGTCCCGTGCGGCGAGCCGATGGCCGGGCCGCTTTATCCGTTGCTGCTCGATCCTGGCCGCGAATTCGCGTCCTTCTTGGGGGGAATTCCCACAGCTCGACGGTCCCGGTGAACCCCGTATGCTCGGGGCATGTCATCGAGTCAGGATCTGAGGGAGCGCCGCGTCGACGTGCGCGAGGGGTACGATCGTTGGTCGACGAGTTACGACACCTATGGGAATCCGCTGATCGCCCTTGAGGAGTCAGAGACCCGTGGGTTCCTTGGGGATACGAGCGGCCTGAAGGCCTTGGATCTTGCTTGCGGCACCGGGCGGCACGCGCTGCGCCTCGCGGCGGAAGGGGCTCTCGTCACCGGCGTGGACTTCTCACGCGGCATGTTGGAGCGCGCCAAGGAGGCCCCTGGCGGCGACCGTGTGAAATGGGTGGAGCACGACCTCCACGAGCCGCTCCCCTTCCAAGCGGCCAGCTTCGACGTCGCCGTTCACGCGCTCGCCCTCGATCACCTGGGGGACCCGGGCGCGCTCCTCGCGGACCTGGGCCGCGTCCTACGCCCGGGCGGCCGAGCCGCGGTCACGATCATGCACCCCGCCATGTTCCTCAAGGGAACCCAGGCCCGTTTCGTAGACGAGCAAGCGGATGAGCTCGTCGTGATCGAGAATCACCGCTACACCATCGCTGAGCTCGTGATGGCCATCCGTGACTCGGGCCTCGATCTCATCGACATGCGCGAGCGGGCTTGCACCGAAGAGATTGCAGCGCGCATCCCGCGCGCTGTGAAGTACGTGGGATGGCCGATGCTGCTCTTCTTCGGGCTGGCGGCTTTCTAGTTCCGATCAGAGAGCATGGATGGACCGGCGAGTCCTGAACCCGCGGGTTACACATGAGGCT
>CAJXRJ010000092.1 GCA_913058555.1 uncultured bacterium | reverse complement strand
GGTCGGCGAAGCCGACTCACGCCACGGCCAGGCTCCTCGCTTCCGGAGCGGCGGGTCGAGGGTGGGGGCTTGTGACTCTTGGTGTGTTTTGGGGAGGTCCTAGGACGTGTGCGGTGTGCCACGCAGGAGGTGATCGAGCGCTCACGTTGGAATGCTCGCGGATAGGGAATCGGTGGTGCCGGCCCGCTGCGGGATTCTGGGGTTCTGTGTACCTTGAGGATCGGTGACTTTTGTGGTCCGGCGTCTCGCAGCGCACGGTGACACCGCAAGCGCTTGCTCGTTCTCGCTCTCCCCAGGAGATTTCATGTGGTACTTGTCTCGTTCTGGCCGGCCACTCGGCTTCGCTCTGCTCGCTGTTGGAGGACTTGGATCCTCCGTTGCGGCCCAATCCGTGCGCGCTCCGCTGCAATTGGGAAAAGGCGGCTCCAAGGCCGTTCGCATCGAGCAACGGATCATCCCCTACGAGCTCGGCTTCGAATACACGGCAAACCGCTTCCGAGCGGTGGCGCTCGCGTCCGAGTTCTACATGGCACCGGGGGGGATCGACTGGAGCGGCGACGGCGACCCTTTCGATGACGTGATCATTGAGCACGAATTGGCGACTGGCGTCACACAGGTCATTGGGATCGATGCCGCGAGCCTGGCGCTCGGTTCCGGGTTCATGGCGATGACGAGGCTCGAGGCGAGCAGCGACGTCGACTTCAACGGAGACGGCGACTACGTCGACAGTTTCCTGTTCATTCGCAACAATGTCACCGGGGCTCTTTCGATGGGAAGGCCGGCCCTGAGCGTCTGGGACGCGGCCGGCGACTTCATCGACACCTATGTCGATTCGTCGAGTGCCGGGGTGCATGAGCTTCACTCGGTGAGCGCCGGAACTCATCGGCGCTTTCGGGCAGCGCATCTCTCTGTCCTCGATCCCTTCGGAGCCGTCTATCGCCAGAGCGAACTCTTCGCGGGCGACATCAACGGCGACGGAGACACTGAGGACCGGTTGGCGGTGGCATGCAGTGATCCCGCTGGGCCCGTGGTCTTCTCGGATGTGTCTATCGACTCGGTGGTCCTTGCGAGCCCCGAATGGGTGCTCTGCAGGCGCAGCGAATTGAGCTCGGGCGGGGATCAGAATGGGGACGGAGACATCTTTGATGACGTCTTGATTGCCATGGAGCGAGCCACTGGAACCACACGCATTGCAGGTGTCATGGACGCTGAGCCCCTCCGTCAGTACCAACTCGCCGGTCGTTACCTCTTCCTACGCAACACCGAAGGGTTCAGCGGCGACCAGAATGCAGATGGGGACACGGACGACAAGTTCCTGGAGGCGATCGATCTTGCCACTGGACAGCGTCGTAGCTGGAGTTTCGATGGCGCCGTCGTGGCTTCCATCGGCAACACCGGGCTCGTGCTGATCCCAGAGACCGAGCTGGGGGTCGATGTGACGGGCAATGGAAACATGAATGACTGGATTGCGCATGTCGCGGACCACGGGAGCGGAACCCTGCGGCCCTTGGGGTTTGCCGGGGATCCCGGTGAATCCGGTTACCTCACGGCGGGCCATGCCGTCTTCCATCTGCCGGAAGTGTCCCTTGGGACTCCCCTGAATGGGGACATGGACACATTCGACAACGTCATGATCGCGATCAACCTCGCCAATGGCAGAGAGCGGATCGTTCCGCACCGCCTGCTGGACCTTGCTCCGCCTGCTTATCCCAACGGTACGGTTGGCTTCCAAGTCCATGAAGACTTCGCCTACGACCTGAACGGAGATGCCGTGGCGACGGACCGGACGGCGGGGGTTCTGACCCTCGCATCGGGGGAGATCACCCTCGGTCGTGGATCGGGTCCGCGCTGGGTGCAAGGCGCAGGGGGGAACTACCTCTACACCGTGGACGAGAACATTCTGGGTGCCGATGTCGATGGCAACGGTGTGTCTTACAACTGGCTCGGCGGCATCTTTGTCGTGCGTTAGGGCGGAGGCTAAGAACATGAATTCACAATCAAAACTTGGCTTCGGTGGGCGCGGATGCGCCGCGCTCTTGGTGACCGCCGTGTGCGCCGGGGACGTCTTGGCACAAACAGAGCTTCGCTCATGGAGCCCCAACCCCGCGCTGGATGCGGAGCTCGGCGCTTCGGTCGCTTTCGTGGAGGACTTTGACGGCGACGGCCGCCCTGACATCGCCACGGGCGCTCCGCTCGAGAGCCGCGGCGGCATCCAGTGGGTCGGCGCCGCCCATGTTTTCTCAAGCACTACGGGCGGGACGCTTCTCACGCTGCACCACCCGTTTGTCACGACAAACTCCACTGATTTCGGCCGCGCGATGGTGTGTCTGGGCGATCTCGATGGAGATGCAACGCCCGACTTCGTCGTCGGCGCCCCCGGTGACTCCATGGTTTGGGGTCAAGGGGGGCGAGTGATCGCCTACTCCGGTGCGAGCGCGTCACGCCTATGGGACGTCGGGCACGCGATGTTCGAGTACGGCCGTCTCGGCCAGAGTCTCGCGCGCATCGAGGACCTCGACGGTGACGGTGTGGACGACGTCCTGGCGGGCGCTCCGTTCCGCAATGGAACGGGGATCGTTCTGGCGCTTTCGGGCGTCACGGGCCTGGAGATCTACCGCCTTCAGGGAACGAGGCCGTCTGAGGAGTTTGGTCAGGTTGTTCTTACTCTGCCGGATATCGATGGGGACGGCGTCCAGGACATCGCCGTTGGAGCGCCGGGCTATGAGCCGCCTCTCAATTTTCCGGTGGAGGGGCGTGTCCTCCTCTACTCCGGCCAGACGGGCCAGCTCATTCGCCGCGTCTACCCCGCCAACCTCCACGAGGCGCGCTTTGGCTCCGCCGTGGCGGCGCTTTCGGATCTAGATGGGGACGGGATCGTCGACTTGGCGATCGGAGCCCCCGGGGAGATCGTCAGCGCACCGTTCACCTCTGGCGCAGTCCGCGTGCACTCCACGGGCAGCGGCCAAGAGCTCATGAGCATCATGGCTCCGACCGGCCATGCACTCTTCGGCAGCGCGTTGGCTAGTGCAGGCGACATCGACGGCGATGGGTGGATCGACCTTGCGGCGGGTACCGCGCGCTCTGGCACGGCGGGGGCGCTCACCGTCCATTCGGGAGTGGCGGGCGACCTGCTCTTCCGGGTCGACGGGCTCGCCGATGAGTACCTTGGATCCGCGGTGGTCGGAGGGACGGACGTCGATGGCGATGGCCGACCGGAGGTCCTTGTGGGGGGCGAGTCGGCGTACACGCCGAACTTCTTCAAGGCCCATGGCATCGTCAGGCTACTATCCCGGGACCCTGCGAACGGCGAGGCCGTGTGCTTTGGCGCCGTCAACTCCACAGGCGACCGAGGCCACTTGGAGTCGTCGGGTTCGTTGGACCTTGCCAGCAACGACCTACGCCTCCGGGCCACGGGTCTGCCATCGAACGTTCCTGGGCTCGTGCTGACCTCGCGAGGCTTTGGTCTGGTACCGAATCCCGTGACGGCGGGGGTCGCCAGCGACGGGACCCTGTGCATCGCCGGCGCTCCGATCGGCCGTTCCGCCGTCTTGTTTGCGGGTGCCGCTGGGGCAGCCCAGCTCACTGTTGACCTGGCCGCGATTCCAGATCCCACGTCCCCGACCTACGCTTCGGCGGCCATGGCAGGGGAAACCTGGCACTGGCAGCTCTGGTACCGGGACCCAGCGTCCTCCGGAGGAAGCAACTTCACCGACGCCGTGGCGGTGTCGTTCCCCTGAGGCCCATCACCTGGTGTTGGCGGAGCGGGATGGCGTGGTCGCAAGTCCTCCTGCTGGGAGGGATCGCTAAATCCCGTGCCTTGCCCTAGGCTCGGCTGCCATGAAGGCCCGTGTCGCTGCCTACAAGCTCCTCATTGAGATCGCCCGTGCCGATGGTGCGCTCGGGCGTCCCGAGCTTGAGGAGCTTCAGCACTATCATGATGCCCTGGGCATCGATGATGCGGAGCTGCTGCGTGAGACCCAGACGCCGGTCACGGTTCGGGTCGTCGAAGGCAGCGAAGACGAGCGGGAGGACACCCTCCGCGCCATGGTGCAGGTGGCACTTGCCGATGGCCGCGTGTCGAGGCGAGAGTACCGGTGGGGGCGCCAGATTGCGGTCAAGCTTGGCCTCCCGGGGATGCGGTTCGTGAACATCGTGCGTGGGGAACATCGGAAGCGAAGCGCCCATCCTGTGGGCCTCGTCCGTCGCTCTGCTGTCACGTGGGGCGTCCTCGCTGCCCTCGCGGGCGTTGGCTGGAACGCGACCCGAACTCCCTCCGTGGAGGCGTCCCCAGCGCGGCGTCTGCAGTCCCACGCGCAAGACCTCGACGCAGCCCTCGTGCTGGTCGAGACGACCTATCAGTTTGTCCACCCCAAGCGAAAGCCCATTGGCAAGGGCGGCCACGGGAGCGGGTTCTTCGCTACGCCGGATGGCCACATCGTGACCAACAAGCACGTGGTTCAGCCTTGGAAGTTCCTCGCGGACGCGAAGCGGCTCGAAGCGGATGGCTACGAAGTGGACCCCAGAAGCGTGCGCTACACGGCATGGCGCTGCGGGTCCACGATGGAGGCGCAGGGCGAGGCCCTGCGGGGGACCTGGTCGACGACCGCCGGGGACCTTCAGCTAGAGTCCCTCGCCCCCGATCGATGGGTCAAGGCCACGCGGACGTGCCGTGACGGGACGCGCCGTAAAGACATCTACCACGGTCTTGGTACGGGCGACCTCGCCCTGCTGCGCGCCACCGCGCCGTCTCCTGTCTCGTTCATTCCGCTCGCACCGAGCAGCGATCGAGTTCGCGTGCTCGACCCCGTCGTGGTCCTCGGTTTCCCGAAGGGACCCGCGGTCTTCGAGCGCGGTCGCGTGATCTCCACGCCCGCCCTCGGGGAAGTCGGCAAGGTGGAGGATTCGCTCACGATCCGGGCACCCATGGACGGCGGGAACAGCGGTGGCCCCATCGTCAGTCTCGACGGCGAGGCCATTGGCGTGGCGGCACGGAAGTTCCCAGGTCAGCAAAGCCTCGCCCGCTGCGTGCGATGCGAGGAGGTTCACGAGCTCTTGGACGGGCACTGACGCTGGGGGGGGCTCCGTGCCGGCGCCGGCTCCAGTGTCCCTAGCCTTCCGCTGCACCTTCCAGGCGTTCCAGCATCGTGGACCTCTGATCGTCGTCAAGCACGAGCGGCCATAGGTCCTCGCGCAAGAGAAGACAGGCGCTGGGAACTTGGCTGGAGGCCAGCGCTAACCCCCGGCCATCGGCGAGCAGGAGCGGTCCCTTCGAGCTGGGTTGAAAGACGTCTATGAACGTTCGGCTGCCGCTCTCCGTGGGCACCTGAAGATGGAACCGTCGGATGGCGCCCGCTGCCACGAACGTTGTCTCCGTCCGGAGGATCGTCACCGGTGTGCAGTGCCCACCCACCGAGAGGGCTTCGAGCAGACGGCGCTTCTGGGTCCATCGGAGGATGGCCCGCCCGAAAGTGGCCGAGCCGAGAAGGCCAAAGCCCGCCGCGAACCATCCCACAACGCCCATCCACTCGCCTCGCCAAGTCGTCACGCTCGCGACAACAGAGAGGGCCGCGAGCCCCGTGCACGCCAAGCCCCAAAGGCACCACGCGCCCAATGGGTCGGCACTCAGGACGGATGGGTCCGTCCGGTAGGGCCCTGGAGGTAGCCACAGCTGGTCGTCGTTTGGAGGGTTCGTACCCATGGGGGCCGGCCACAGTGCGTGGCTCGCATCGGAAAGCGTTGTCCAAGATAGTGATGACCTGGGTGGCGCCGAGGATCACCCGGCGAGATTTGGTCACGCTAGTCACGCGATTCCAGGGACAGCGAGTGTCCCTATGGATCAGCGAGCGCCCTAGCGGAGCTCCTTTCGGATCACCAGCTTGAGTCCGGACCAGGTCGCATCTACCGCGCACACCTTCACGTCCACGAGGCCGAGGGGGAGAGCGATCTCGCGGATCGTATCCTCAGTAACGTCGGTTGGAACTCTCGATGCGCGCTTGGGCCAGCTGACCCAGATCATCCCGTCCCTTTGAATCATCGACAGCAGTTTCGGAACCCACTCTGTGAGCTCAGCCCTGGAGCGAGTGAATAGGTGGACCAAGTCGATGTTGGTTCGGATCGACGTGGATAGGGTGACGCCGTTCGGAATGGGCGCAATGAGGTCTTCGTAGTCTCCGGGGGCCCCGCGCGTTCGCAGACGCATGCCGGGCTTGATGCCGAGCTTCTTCCACAGGGGTGTTCCCGAGTAGCCCGCGGAGCTCATGACAGTTGTCGGCCGATTTCCATGAGATGGGCGTCGTCGTGCTCGGCGACGAAGTACATCAAGTCCACGAGGCGCATCGGCTGACGGAGGCGCGGGTGCAGCGCGGTGAGTGCCGCTCCTTCCGGCCCGAGAGCCAAGACCGCGGCAACAAGTGCTTCGCGGGCGGTTCGGAATCGGGCGAGCAGCTCCTGGATCTCCGCACCGTGATGGCCCGCCTCGTAGGTCTTGCGGTTCTCAAGGTCTGCTGGACGGAGGACATCCTCGCCCTGTCGAAGGTCTTCTACGCGCCCTGCCCACAAGGGCTCCAGATCCAGGAGATGCCCCACGTTCTCCTGCGCCGACCATCGATCCCCCGCCTTGGCGATCAGCGCGGGCGGCCCATGTCCTTGAACCCGTTCCTCCAAGCGTACGGGCGCACCGCGCAACCGTTCGAGGACCAGGGGAAGCTGCCACCCGGGAAGCCCCTCTGGAAATGCGCGCTCAAACCACCTCATGGGATCAGCGTACGGTCGTGATCGTTGGCCGGCGACGGAGGCCTGCCGATCTCACCGGAGTCCTACTCGAAGTCCAGGATGGTGCCCCAATGACTATTCCCAGCCACGAGGCTTCCTGTTGCCGGCCAGCGCGCCCCAACTTTCCACGTGACATCTGTCGTGACCGTCACCTTGGGATGGGCCCGGACGCGTCCCTACGCAGGGGTGGGGCAAGGATGTGAGTGACTTTTGTCCGAGCCCTTGGAGATCCAGTGCTCGCCCATGGGCGCGCCGCTAGGGTTAGCCCCATGAACATCCGCATCATTCACTGCCAGGCTTGAGGCACTAGTCAATCCCTGGCGGCGAGTCTCGCTGCCTCCATCCCCGAGCGCTTCGGCGTTCTACCGAGACTGCACCCCGGCAAGCGGGGACAGTTTCAAGTTCAGGTCGACGGCCAGGTCGTCCTCGAACGCAGCGGCGGCCTGATCGCGCTCATCACCCGCCGGCCTTGGCCCACCGAAGAAGCCGTCCTCAGCGCGATCGATTCCGCGCAGTGATCTCCCCTGGCCGCCCTCTTTGGGTTGAGGGGTCCAAGGGAGTCGCAGCTTCCGCGGCTCCACTTCGTCCGGCCCATCCGCAAAGCCCTTGGGGCCATAGCGCCCATCGGCATGGCTTCCGCCGGCACGAACCCTTCGAGCTTCGTCGCAAGCACGGAAAGGCGCAGGTCTCCGGCGGCTAAGGGCGTGCCAACCCCAGCGGGGGAAGGGCGCATGTTCCGGGCAGCTCTCCTATCGGAACACGAGGGCGCACGGACCCCAAAGCCCATGCGCCCTCGAGGGAGCTCGCGGACGTTCTCCGGGCCCTAGGGGCAGAAAGTGACCTCGATGGCGTCCGACGTGTTGGCGCCCGTTCCCATGGCGGCGCCATCGCGATACCACGTTTGGAAGATCCATGTGGAGTAGGCGATCACCGAGTTGTTGAGGAGCGGTGCGGCGGTGAAGTCGAGGTGACGCATGAGCGTCCCGTCGACGCCGACCCTCATCGGGTCTCCGAAACGCTGAATGCCACCGAACGGAGAGATGCAAAGCCAGCCGTCGCCGAAGGGCAGCTGGGCGGGCTCAGCGCCGAACACCAGCATGGAGTAGGTAGCCGGCGGCGCCGAGGTGAGCTCGAGGAAGAACTGGTTCTGTGCGATGCGTGGCTCGCCGATCGGCTGGAGCACGGCGGGGCTGCCCGTGGAGTTGACCGTCCCTGAGCAAATGGTCCTCACCGAGGCCACGCAGGGTGGAACGTCCGCGATGCCGCAGAGGCGGTCGCCCTGGAACGCGATGAACCCGGTCTCGCCTTCTAGGACCGCAAAGCGCGACGGCGTGTTGAACGCATTGAAGTTGCAGGGGATCGACACGGAGTCGATCTGCGATTGGGTCTGGGTGTTCCAGGTCTGGATGGTGTTGGTGGGACCGGTTACGAACACACGATTGGGGTCGATGTCAAAGCGCGGGATCCCGCCGCCGATCTGGCCTACGACGTCGAGCGTGTCCGCGTTGAGGATCTGTCCAGATCGCAGGTGGAGCGTATTGCCATTGGGGTTCACATCGAAATGGAGCGTACCGCCGATGGAACCGTGGTCGTCCTCAGCCACAATGGGCGCTGTCGGCTGCGTGAGGTCGAGGCGGTACATGGACGCCGGGCTGAAGCAAGCACCGACGTAGAGCGAGGTGCGAGCCTCGTTCACTTCGAATGTCGGGGCGCATCGAATGATGCGGTTGCTGGCGACACGCTGGGCGGTGTTGCCGTTCGCCAGGTCCACCTTGACGATGTACGCGAAGCCGCCACTGGACGGGTTGGCTGAAACAAAGAGCTCGTCTTGGCGAGCTTCGATGACGTCAAACGTGAGGGCGTTGTCGAGTTCGTTCGTGAGGAGAATGTCCGACTGCGTCCCCGTCGCGAGGTCGACGACGGCCACAGCGCCTGCGCCGTTCTTTGCCACGAAGAGTCGCGTGGAGTCGAGGGACATCGCGAGGCCCTGGGGGCTGGGCGCGACGGGGATCGAACTCACTTCGACCCAGCTATTCGAGTCGATCACCGCGACGCGGTTCTCGGCGGGGAGCGATACATAGACACGGCTCCGGCTCCCGTCGACGGCGAGGTCGTGGGGGTTGCTCCCGAACTGAATGGAGACGGGCTGCTGGGCCTGGGATTGGCCGAGCAGGACGCTGGCGGCCAGTAGAGGAATAAGTGCGAGGTGTTTCATCGCACCCAGGCTATCAATGAATGACGAGCCGTGCCTTGGCGCCAAGGCTCCGTGAGGACCCCTGTCGCAATGATGGCTTCGGCCCCGTTTCTTCTTACCGTGCCCTGACGAAATCTCGACGTCCGCCATGCCCGGTGCAGAGGGGAGGCGAGGTCCTACCGATCGCTGGGGGATCGAAGTCGAGCCCGCGCTGGCCTCACAGGAATACGACGGTTCGCACGGGGCCGAGCACGAGGCTACCGGCACGGACATGACCCGTCTGGAAGGACCAGGTCGCGCCGATCAGCGACGGGATCGCGGGGATGTCGATCGAGGACTGGATCGGGCCGACACCTAGATTGATCCTGCGGATCTGCCCCGGCGTCGTGTCGAGTAGGAACGAGCCTGTGGCGCCAGGCGCGTCGACCCGAGCGCTTCGCGGGCTCGCTGCGAGCATCACGAAGTCGGTGCTTTCGGCCGTGATGGAAAACGGAAAGGGGGAGCCAAGGCTCTGGCGCGAGGGGCAGTGGAGTTCCGGCCCAAGTCCGGACACCTCCGTCGCGGTCGAGCTTCCATCGGCGGTAAAGGAAGGGGGCCTGAAACCGCCAGTGCAGAAGAAGTTCCAGTCGACACCTGGGAAGCCGGAGGTCACGTCACAGCCCAAGGCCGTGACCGAGCTCCCACCGAGCAAGAGCATGCCTGCCCCGCCATTGCCTGGCTCGATGATGCATTGGAAGCCAGTGAAGCTTCCATCCGAGTACCCTGGACCTCCATCGCCACCGACCAACATGCAGGCGGATGCAAAGACGGTGGAGTCGAAGAGCGCGATCGCAGCGCTGCCGCTTCCCCCGGTCCAAGACGTGTGCCCGCCATTCGCAGTGACGTTGAAGAGCGAGAGGATCGAGCGGGCTGCACTGATGCCCGCACCGCCGTCGCCCGAGCCTCCGAAGGTGACGACTGTGTTGATGACGACCACGTCCATCGCCGATTCCAGGACGACCCCTGGCGTCACCGCAGTGGGGAGGACGTCGCAGTCCTGGATGCGGACGGATCCATCTGAATTCGCGACGCTGAGTGGCGTGTCGAAGCTCCCTTGGACCCCGGAGATGCTGAGGCCACTCACGGAGACGCTCTCTCCCGTTCCGATGTTCCCGATCCGGACCGGACCTTGCACGGTGATGTCCGGATCGGCGTCCAGGGGCACGATGGAGATCCCGAGTCCGTCGATGATGAAGGGTAGGTAGAGCCCATCGGCAACGCGAATGACGTCGCCGTCGGAGGCCGCAGCTATGGCGCCCGAGATCTCAAAGTAAGGACCGAGGGTCGGGTGGACGTCCAGAATCTGAACGGGCGCCGGGGCAGTCAGAAGAAGCAGGGTGTACATCATCGTGGTTACCAGGTGCCTCCACTGCGGGGATTCGATTCAACCGATCTCGCTTGAGTTCATCAAAGACCAGGTCGGGGGGCGCCCTGAACGGCGGTGAATGCTGGCGCGAACCCCTCGATTCAATGGGGTTGTCCCGCCCTCTAGAGCTTCGGCTCAGCGCGCCGAGCGCGCGGCGGTGAAGGGCATGAGCAGGCGCTCGCCCGATTGCATGAAGACACCTTCGAGGATGCCGCCTCGAAGGTTCATGGTCGCGACGAGCCCCTCCGCGGGGCCCTCGAAGGCCGCGCCGGCCAGGACGTTGGCACCGTGTTGGGTCACCACCAAGCGGGCCTCGGGGAACTGCATCCCTTCCTCGGACGAGATCGTGAACTTGTCCCCGTCGCGGGTGATCGTCAACACGCCGTTGCCGGTTCGGCCGCCGGGGACCGTCAGCGTGAGGTTCCAGCGCCCCACGAGGTCGGCCGGGGACATCACGCCTTCGACGCGAACCGGGGGAGCTTCGCCAATCACAGATTGGTACAGGCCATGGGCGGCAACCTTTTCCTTGTGGGTCTTCGTGTCGCCCTCAAGGGTCGCCAGGAGGAGCTCGCGTGCCATGTCCTTGTGGTGCCGGAGGCCCCAGCGGAGTCGGCCATAGAGGTCCGAGTTGGGTGGTTCCAGGAGCATGGCGAGCAGGCGGCTGACCACGTCCTCACGCGACTCGCTCACCGTGGATAGCCCGTAATAGACGGCGTCGTAGCGCACCTGGGGGTCAGGGTCTTCGGACAAGCGGAGCATCAGAGCGATCGAAGGACCATGTTGCTCCTCGCCGCTCCAGATCCACTCGGCGCCCACGGTACGCACGACGTCACGCCGCACGCTTGCGTCGGGGTCCGTCGCGGCTGCTTCGAAGTCGGCAAATGCCTCGCGGTCCAAGATCATGATGAGGCTCGTTTCGCGAAGCCGATCCAGGGCGGCTCGGCGCTCGGGCGTCGTTCCCTCCCGAAGCGCGCGCCGGATCGCGGGGATCTCCCCGGCGTACTCGCTGTGTGCTTTGGCGATCGCCCGTCGCCGGCGACGCTGACTGGCGCTTTCCTCCTTGCGGAAGATCTTCGCGAGGTCCTCGGCCTTCTCGCGGACTATCGGGTCATCGGAAGCGAGGTGTGGGGCGAGGCGCTTGAGCATCTCGTCCTTCTCCTGACTTGTGCCCCAGGCGATGCGTCCAATGGTGCTCGCGCTCTCGGACGCCATGGCCACCGCGACCATCGCATCGAGAATGCGCGGGGTCTTGTCCTGCGTGACCGAAAGGCCGAAGTAAATGGCCGAGTGTCTCGTGCCGTAGGCGTCGGCTTCTGGCCGCGGGTCGGCGGCGTGGAACATCAGCTCAATGGCATCCATGCGTTGGGTCCGGTTGCCCCACACGAAGCGGTTTCCGAACTCGCGCAGCACGAATAGCTTCCGGACCGTCGTGCGCCGAAGCCCGTTGCGAATCAAGGCGATGTACTCATCGTCCCCGAGGCCCGCGTTCGAGTGATCCGCGAAGTAACGATCGAGGGCGAGACCGCCCTCGGCATCATTGGGGAAGTACGCCTCAAAATCCGGTTGGGCCGCGGGCGTCTCCTGAAGCGAAGGCGACCCAATCACAGGGACGAAGGCACGTGACGGGGCAGGGTCCGCGGTGAGGGCGGCCGATAGAACGAGAATTGCTGTGGCGAGAACAGGCATGGCCTGACCGTACCCGCCTCCGCGGGGTCCTGCCAGGCCAGATCTGCGTGGGGCGCCGCTGACGGAGGGCCTAACCTGATTCCAGGTTGCGCAGGTCCCCGTGCGCGCAGATGAACGGCTCAACGGGCCTGAAATCCAAGCCTTGGGGCATGGTCCCGTGGATTCACCGTTGGCAACTCGGATTCGTCCAGCGACGCCGCCGCACCCAGAAGTACCGAGCCCTCCGTGCGGGAGGGGGTTCCACTCAGGCCCGTAGTCCGTTGACCCACGATCCATAGAGCATCATGAATCCAACCACTCTGTCCGCGCTGGCCCTTGCTGGCCTCGGTCCATTCCTGGGGGCGGCCCCCAAGGAATCTGCGCCGGCCCAAGAGCCGAAGAAGCAAGAGAAGCCAGCGAAAGAGGCGATCGAACCCGACGCTGCGAAGACGATCTGGGAGTACCTCTCGGGCCGGTACGATGCGAACGGCGACGGGAAGATTTCGAAGGAGGAGTACAAGCGCGGCTCCAGCCAGTTCGCGCGCCTCGACAAGGACAAGAACGGCTTCATCGAAGCGGCCGATACGAAGCAGCAGGGCCGCCGCGGGGTCGGGCGCGGCCGTGGGGGCGCAAGGCGTCCAGCCGTCGCCCCGACGGAAGGCACCGTTGCACCGGACTTCGAGCTGGAGACGTTGTATCCGAAGAAGGTCGAGAAGACGCCCGCGAACGAACCCAAGTCGACCGTGGAGAAGCCGGCGACCTATGAGAGCGTGAAGCTGTCATCCTTGAAGGGGAAGAAGCCCGTTGCGCTCATTTTTGGTAGCTACACATGACCCCCCTTCCGCCGGTCGGTCGACCGGTTGAAGGAACTCCAGGCTGCGTACGGTGAGAAGGTCGAGTTCCTCGTGGTGTACATCACGGAGGCCCATGCCCTCGACGGAGCCAGTCCCAAGGGCGGCGCCGATGGGAGCCCCATCGTGGAGGAGCCCACAACCCTCGCGGAGCGCCGGGAGATTGCCCAGCGCTGCGATATTGCCCTTGGGCTGGCGCCCATGAAGGTGCTCATCGATGACATGAAGGACACCGCAGGGTCCGCATACTCTGGTCACCCTGACCGGCTCTACCTAGTGGGCAAGGAGGGCCGCATCAGTTACGCGGGCGACCGTGGGCCGCGGGGCTTCAACCCAAACGAACTGGAAGACGCCATTCGATCCGAGCTGAAGATGCCTCCCATCGAAAGAAAGAAGACGGAGCAGCGCCGACGCCGCCGGTAGCGCGGATGGGGATGACGACGGGCGATGCGCCACGGGTCGAGATCTTGGCCCGTGGCGGGTCGTGGGCGGGTGAGCGAGTGCCATCGCGCAAAGCCTTCGGCTGTCACGGAGTTGTCACGCCCCGCTCACGATCGAGCACAGAAGGCCCGCCAAAGAAGAACGAACGACGCAAGCGTGATTGGCGCTGGTCGGATACCGCTCGAAATGGCCGTTGAGTGGCCGCGAAGGCATTGACGACCTGGATTCACCGTGGGCGCGACCCTGCGATTCAAGCACACGGAACCGCGCTTAGGATTCCCGCGGTGGAGGGTGGATGGGCTTCGCTTGGGGGGAGCAAGTTGTGATGAAAGTGTTTGGGTGCGAAGACGGTGTGGTGTGGTGGGTTCTCTGACCTCGCAACAGAACCTCGTCCTTCCCAACTCAAGTATTGGCCCGTGATCGTGGCGCGTCACCTCCCGTGGCGCTGCCCGTTCGGACTCCTACCGGTGATCGGTGGCAACGTCTTGGGGGATGGGGACCAGAACCTCCCACCCATTAGCTCGCATGTCGATCTTGAAATCATCCGGCAAATATGAATACCTAACTGACCACGACCCAAAGCTGCTCGAGCTCGCTCTGAAGCTCCACCGGGAGCGTCCGGACCTCCAGAAAGCCTTCCCGGATGTCGACTCGCCGGGTTTCCTGCGGTGGTTGAACGTGGACGCCTACATGGCCTACGACTACGTCAGGGAGTTCTACCCCGACATCCCGCCGATCGAGGGCATGAACGTGACGAGCGCCGGTGGCGTGGGCGGGTTCCTCGAGGGCGGCTTCGAGTCGTTCCACATGATTCATAGCGCCGCCAGAAGGCAGGGCAAGGCGTTGAGGAGTTTTGATCGCGTGCTCGACTTCGGGTGCGGTTTTGGCCGCACGCTGCGCTATTGGCCGGCACACGCGGACCATGTCGAGCTGCATGGATGCGACGTAAACAGGGAGGGCGTCGAGTGGTGCAAAGGGGCACTCGATTTCGCCAAGTTTGAAACGACCTCACCACATCCACGGCTGCCCTACGCCGACGGGATGTTCGACCTGATCTGGGCGAACTCCATCTTTTCGCACCTGGAAGAGAACAACCACAAGGAGTGGCTCGAGGAGCTCGCGCGGATTAGCCGCGAAAATGCGCTCCTCATCTTGACGACCCATGGGCCCGAGTCGCTCGGGATGGTCCTGTCGGACGCGGACAGGTGTGCCAACGTTGGGCTGACGCCGGCGCAGGCCCAGGGCGCCAAGTTGCGGCTCGACAAGACGGGCTACGCCTTCTGCCGACAGCCAGGGATGACCAACCCCGACCTGTACGGCATGACGTTCATCACCCCGGAGTACGTGAAGGAGAATTGGACCAGGGAGTTCGACGTCGTGGAGCACGAGCCGCTTGGCCTTCAGGGCTGGCAGGACTTCGTCGTCGTGAAACCGCGGCCAATGAGATTGCGGCGCGCGTAGGGGGCCCGCTTGGGTCGGGGCCAGGCGACGCACTCGCCGGGATTGGAAGCAGCGTGGCGAGCGCGAACAACTTCAGGCTCATCGTGAGTGATCTGCCG
>CAJXRJ010000091.1 GCA_913058555.1 uncultured bacterium | reverse complement strand
CTAGGGGACGGAGCCGGCCCGCGGCGAAGGCGGCCGGCCTATTTGGGCCGTCGCGCGACCAAGAACTGGAAGCGGCCGCGGCGCGAAGTGGCGCCCGGGAGTTTCTCGAAGGCGCGTGCGGCGGCGGCGATACCGCGCAGGACCTTGCCGGAGGCGCTCGACATGTTCCGCGTGCGGAACTCGAGCTCTTCGGGGGGCGGGGCGGCCTGGGAGCCGAAGCGGTCCGTGATTTCGAGGCCTGCGCCCTTCACGAGGCCCGTGACATCGCCTGGGCGCAGGGGCGCAAAAGGGCCGATGTTCGGGTCGGGGGAGAGGACGTACTCGACGCCCTTGGGCCCGCCCCGGCGCGCGCGCAGCTTCTCCGTGAGGCCGTGGTAGGAGCGTGAGGACACGTAGGCGATGAGCAGGCGCCCGCCGGGCTTGACCCAGCGCGTCATCTCGGCCACGAGCGCCGCGCGATCGGACTCCCGTAGGCCCTCCAAGCGGAAGAAGCAGCTCACGACGTCGTAGTGACCTTCGGGGGGCGCTTCGAATTCAATCGACGGTTCCGGCCAAGCGAACGCGGCGCCCCGGGGGCTGACGCGCCCGGCGCAGAACTCCGCAACTTCTTGGCTGCGCTCCGCGACGTCGAAGCGGAAGCCTTTGCGCAGGAGACTGACCTTGGCGGTCACGATGCCTGTGCATGGCAGGACGTCGAGCCAGCGGCCGCGCGGGTCTTCCGTCGAGCCCTCGGGTGGCTGGGGGCGTTCCTTGCCGTCGGGTACGAGCGCGTCCAGCGCTTCTTCCAAGGCGCGAACTTCCCAGGCCCGTGGCTTGTTGTGACGTAAACCGTTGAGGACGCGTGCGCGCTGGTACGTGGTGAGCAGGTCCGGCTCCCAGTCGGCGGGGCTCGGGGACGACGGAATCGGCCGACCGGCGTAATGGTTGTAGTGGGTGACCTGGTCCAAGGGGCGGCGCTTCGGGCCGCGCTTGGGCTGGACCTTGGGGTAGCCCAGGGCCAGGACCGCGATGACCACTCGGTCGTAGGGCAGGCCCACGGCCTCGCGAACGCGCTCCGCCCCGCCCGTTTGGGTGATCCAGAAGGTGCCGAGGCCCAGGGCGTGGGCGGCCAGGCCCATGTTCTGGATCAGGGCCGACGCGGACTGGATGTTGGCCCAGGCCTCCTCGGAAAACTCGCGGCCGTAGCTCACGATGATGTTCACCGGGGCGTTGGCCATCTGAGTGGAGAGCTTCGCGAGGGTGCCGTTGACCTCGGGGTCGGTGACCGCCACCAGGTCCCACATCTGATAGTTGCAGGAGCTCGGGGCCCAGATGCCCGCGTGCATCACCTGATCGATCTTTGGGCGCTCCACCTCGTCGGGGAGGAACTTGCGGATCGAGCGACGCCCGTAGAGCACGTCCCAGAAGTCCGCCGCGGGGACGGTCCCCATGGGGCGATGGGTCCCGTCGTCGGCGGCCGAAGCGTCGAACGTCGGGCTGCCGGAGGGGGCGTCGGGGATACCGTTCTCGTCTGGGGGTGATGGGCCAGGCATGATGGGGGCGCGCCAGAAGTCTACGGCGCTCGCCATGCCCAAGCCTCAATCCTTCCGCCTCTGCTTGTTCGTCCCAGCTCGAATTGCCCTCCTGGCACTGGGCTTCGCCCCGGTGGCGCTCTTGTCCTGCGCTCGACCCCACCCAGGGGTCGTCGCCGAGGCGTACGTGCGGAACTCAGCGAAGGCGAGGCGGGAGACCCCTCGTCCCGAGCGGCTCGTGGTGCGCGATCCTGAGACGGACCAGCTGCTCGTGGACAAGCATCGAATCTCCTTGGGGGACCGGGGCTTCACCAACGACGGGACCCAGCGAACCTGGTACCCGGGCGGTGGACCCAAGACCTTCCGGGAGTACGCCCATGGCGAGCCCACCGGGCACTGGGTCACGTGGTGGCCCACGGGGTTGCTCCAGTCCAGCTATGTCTTCGACCCCGCCCGCGAGACGCCCATGGTTTGGTGGCACGCCAACGGGATCGTCGCCTCCGAAGGGCTCGCCCGGAACGGCCAACGGGTGGGCCCGTGGATCTATCGGCGCGAGAACGGCTCGCTGGAAAGCGAAGGCAGCTACGCCGGGGGGGAGCGCGACGGGGCTTGGACGTTCTACGACGAAGACGGTCGATGGAAGGAGCGTGGCCGCTACGTCGTGGGCAAGCGCGTCGGCGATTGGGAATACGCCGACGAGCCCCCGCGGTTTGGGCGATAGTCCGCGCCGCTACTCGTACTTCTGGCCTTTGTGCAGGATCCAGCCGCCCGGGTGGCTTCCGCCGCGGGTGTTGCGGTGGGTCCAGTGCACGACGCCACCCTTATCGTTCCACTCGTACTCGCCGTAGACCCGAGCGGTGTCGCCCTTTGCGATGCCGTTGATGTAGGGGGCGATGTCGATGTTGTGGCTCACCTTGAGGGTGATGCCGTTGGAGAGCTCGAGCAGGAAGAGCTGGTGCCGAGAGCCTTGGTTGTCATCGGGAAGGATGTGCACGACCTCGCCTTCGACCTCCACCTGGACGTCGGATCGCATAGCCCTGAAGAGCCCTGCAACCTTCTTCGTGTCGTCGGCCTTGGGGGCCGCGTCCTTGGGTTCGACCTTCTTTGGCTCGGGCTTTTTCGGCTCAGGCTTTTTCAATTCGGGCGTCTTCGGAGCTGTCTCCTTGGGCGCCGTCTTCTTCATCGGAGCCTTCTTGCCCGGGTCTGCGCCCGCGCCCGGCGACGCCGGCGCTTCTTGCCCGGCCGTGGTGCCGTCCTTCGGCCCTTGCAGGGCGCTCAGGTCGACTCCGGTGAGCTTCGCGACGAGGTAGAGGAGCCCCGCTCCGAGAAGGGCGAGGATGCCCTTGAAGGTCAGGGGCTTTTTGTTCGTGTCGGCCATGGGGAGGAGGATATCGAGCGTTGGGCTCCGTCGATCGAAAAGCTGATCTCTAGGGCCCCCAAAATGAACGATCTGAGGGGCCACTCTCCTCCAGGAGGGGACAGGGAGTGACAAATCTCCAATCGGCCGTAACACTCGCCAGGACCACGTCCAATGGGGGTGTTATGGGCAATCCTCGACTCAACGAACTCTTCGCGCGCTATCGCGCCTCCGGTGACCCAAAGGACCTTGGCCGCGTCTTTGACGAGTGTGCCCCAGGTCTCCTCCGCATCGCGCGGCGGCTCTCCCGGGACGCCGCCGGGGCCGAAGACCTCCTGCAGGAGACCTTCCTGGTGGCCATCGAGCACTCTGGAGCGTGGGACGCCTCCCGCCCCGTCGGCCCGTGGCTCATCGGGATTCTCACGAACCGCGCCCGGACGGCGCGCCGGCGCGCGGGGCGGGCCGTGGCCGCGGATCGGCTGGAGATCCGCGAACCCGGTTCCCCGGAGGAGGACCTCCAGGGCGCCGAACTGGAGTCGGCGGTGCGCGAAGCCCTTCAAGATCTGCCGGAGGGGGAGCGGGCCGCCGTGGGGGCGCGCCTTTTTGAGGGCCTCACAGGGCCAGAGATCGCCGAGCGCTTCGGCATCTCGAGCGGGCTTGGCCGCGTCCGACTTCACCGTGGCCTGCAGCGGCTCCGGGCCTCTTTGCCGTCGGGGCTGTCCCTCGGAACGGGCGGATTGCTCTTCCCGAGTGCGACCCTGGCGCGCATCAAGGCAGCGGTGCTCGCGGACGCAGCCCGTGCCAGCGGAGGGAGCGCTGCGGTTCAGGCGTCCGCCGTTGGGTCCTTTGGAGTCCTCAAAATCGCTGGAGCTGCGGCTGGACTTGCGATCGTCCTGCTCGGTGCGCTCGCGATCCTGAAGCAATCCGATCCCCTTGGGCCGCTTCTCGATTCCCAGACGGCCGCGCTTGAGACGGAGCTCGTGCCACAGCTGGCCGAAGAGGAAGGCGAGCGCGTCGCAGC
The DNA here is from genome assembly GCA_913058555.1 of uncultured bacterium. Classification (GTDB taxonomy): domain Bacteria; phylum Planctomycetota; class UBA1135; order UBA1135; genus Saltatorellus. The sequence goes on along the minus strand of CAJXRJ010000091.1, from coordinate 11,068 downwards.
GGCCGGGGGCCGCGCTCCGATCGCTGCCGACGGCGTGGCAGAGGAACCGGACAGGCCCGAGACGGTCTCTGTCACGGCCCGGATCGTCAACGGAATCACGGGGGAGCCCATGGCCGGCGCAGTCGTACTCGCGACCGACGCGCGTGGCAGTCGACGTCAGTGGAAGGAGCTCTCCTCGGGTGATGACGGCCGCGTTCACTTCGTGGCGCGGGCCGCGGCTCCGACCGTCACCTTCCGGGTGGACCCAACGGACACCACGGGCGAGGCCTCAAGGGTCGTCAAGGTGAGCGGTTTGACCGGCGACGTCATCGTCGAGATCCTGGGGGGCGGGGTCTTCGAGGGCCGCGTGGTCGACGGTGAAGGGAGTCCTGTGCCCGGGGCCGAGCTAAGGGGATGGTGCGGCACGCACAGCCGGGACAAGGACGCCCCTCACCGAACGGCGAAGGCCGACTCCCTGGGCCGATTCCGGATCGAACATCTCGGGCCTTCGTTCCATCTGATGGCGGATGCGGACGGCTTCGCGAGCACGGTGGGCTTCCGGGGCGAACTGAACGCGGGCGAGGCCGTCTCCGGCCTCGACCTCGTGCTTCACCGTGCGGGTTTTGTCGAAGGGCGCGTCGTGGACCTCGATGGCCGCGGGATCGAAGGTGTCAAGATCACCTCCGAGCCGGGGTTTGGCTCCTCGAGCTGGGATGACCAGACCGATTTTCCAAGTGTTCACAAGCTCTATGGGCGGTGGGTCGAGGCGGAGACCGATGGCCGCGGCGAGTTCCGGGCGGGGCCCGTTCCGATGAATGGGGGCGGTGGGCAGCTTGCGCTCGAGGCCCGCGGGTTCCTTCGACTCGTGGAGAGCTACAGGCCCCAGGACAATCCCCACCGGATCACCCTGGATCCTGGCCTGTCCTTGATCGGCGAAGTGCGGCTGCCCGATGGCTCGCCGGCGAGCGGCGCGTCCGTCATCGTGGGTCCCTACGTAAAGGACCCAGCGGCCGTGCGCGGGAGGTGGGCCACCGATGCCACGGGGGGCTTCCGGGCCAACGGCTTCGCCATCCCGACGGGCAGCTCCTTCGAAGCGCCCCCTTACGTGTTCGTGAGCCTGCCCGGCTACGCCATCGCCCTCGCCCAGCCGGTCGAGCCGTCGCGGCGGCCGGCGGAGCACGTCGCGCGCATTCAGCTGGAGCCGGAACTGACCATCGGTGGGCGTGTTGTCTGGCCGGATGGCACGGCGGCGGCGGATGTTCAGCTCAAAGTGGAGGGGGAGCGGGTCTACGAGGCGGAGGCCACGTGGAGCCACCCGCCCACGTGGGAATGGAAGGCCGGCGTCGACAAGGCCGTCTCTGCCGCGGACGGGCGCTTCGTTTTCCGGCAGCTGGGGAAAGGCAAGTACAAGGTGCACGCCATCGACCCCGCCGATCCCAAGCGGCGGATCACGGTGGAGGCGATCGCGGGCGCCGACCCCATCGAGATCGTGCTGGACCCTGAGGCGCTGGACGGGAACGTCATCGAGGGGCTCGTGGTCAACGCCGTGACCCATCAGGCGATCCCGGAGTTCAAGATCGTTGCGTCGGAGGGCGACATCGGTTTGATCTACAGATTCAGCGATGCGGCGGGGCGCTTCCGGGTCACGGGGCTCGGCGCGGGGCCCATCGGGCTGAGTGTGGAGGCCGAGGGATTCGCGAACCTCTCCCTTCCGGCCAAGGAATACCCCACGGGGGACGACCCCGTCGAGCTAGGGATGTGGCCCAGGGCGACGCTGCGATTTCGGGTCGTCGATGAGAGTGGCAACCCGTTCGAGGAGCAATGTGTCCTGACGGCAAGGGATCTTGCGGGGGGACGCCTCATGCTTGAGCAGGGAAGTGGCACGAAGAGCAGCCAGTACCGGACCATGGGGTCGGATCCCCATCGGGGGAGGATCTTCGGGCTGCCGGCGACTCAGATCACGGTGCATCTTGCCTGTGGAGAGGAGAGTGCCCAGTTCCCGGTCGACCTTGCGGCCATGGGGGATGAGGAGATCGAGTTTGTCCTGCCGCGGACGCCAAAGAGGCCCCTCGGGACGGCAAGTTTCCTTTTGGCCTATCTTCCTGGGTTGGACCCCATCGAGGCTGCAGAGACTTTCGTCGAGTTCCATCGAGCCAAGGCTGCGGGCGAAAATCCACTGCCCGAAACCGGCTTGTCGATGGAGCAGATCGATCCGGTGAGGGCGTCCGTTGAACTGACGATGACGCACGAGTCCGGCAAGCGCAGGTTCCGATTCACCGCCAAGGCCTTGCCCGATGGTCAGCTGGAAGTGGAGGACTCGTCCGAGGATCTCCGGGAGCTGGCCTCGGGCGCTCGTTACTGGAGCGAGAGCTTGCCTCGCAAGACACCGTTCGCCGAGTTCTCCGTGTACGACTGGGCGGGGACCTGGGACGTCACCGCCACAAGCAAAGCGTTCAAGCCCTACTCCGGCAAGGTCACGATCGACGCGCAGCCACCCGGCGAGGAGGCGAGCGAGCGGTTCAGAATTCCAGAGCCTAAATTCATCAAAGTCGAGCGCCGCTAGGGATTGCCGTGGGACCCCGGCGTGCCATGGGGGCTGATGGGGAGGGGGTGTTGTGGGCCCCAACGAGAAACCCCGGCCCATAGCGTGGGTAGGTGACGTTGAACCCACGTGCTGCCGGGCGCTTGGCTCGCAAGACACCCGGCGGCGTGGGCCCACCCCATCCTTCATCATGATCAGATTGACTCTCGCCCATGGGCGACCGTTGCTCGCTGTCCCCGCAGGCGCCCTTCTCGGCGCCCTTCTCGGCATCCTTCTCGGCATCCTTCTCGGGGCCCCAGGCTTCGCCCAGAGCCCCTACTCGCAGCCGCGGGACATCGTCGGCTTTCCCGAACTCCTGACACCGCCCACGAGCCTCGACGCCACGGACTTTGACGGTGATGGGACCTCTGACTTGCTCCTTGCCGCTGGCGCCGGCTACGTCGTGCCCTCGACAGGTGGGGGGGCCTTCGGGGCGCCTTCCCGTGTGGACCTTGGTCTAGCCCTGGTGGATCAGTGCATCGCCGGCGACGTGGATCAGGACGGGGACGTCGACGTGCTGGCACTGGTCCAGGATCCTGGTGGTGGACTGGCGCTGGTTTGGTCGGAGAACCGCGGCGGCGGGGACTTTGTGGCGCACGCCCGCTTGGATAACGCCCCGTCGGCGATCGAGCTGCGCGTCGGCGACGTAGATAACGACGGCGATGGAGACTTCATTCTCGCCGTCGACGCGCCGTCCCAGCTCGTGTGGTTCGAGAACGTGGCCGGCACTATCGGTTCACAGGCGCGGCCGCTGGTGGCACCGGCTCCCGAGCGTTGGAGGCTCGAAGATGTGTCCGGCGACGGTCTGAACGACGTGGTCATCGAGGCGGTGACCCTCGCTTCTGTCCAGATCTATCAGGGCACCGGGGGAGGCCATTTCTCGGCGCCGATCGACCCCACCAACGGGGCGATGCCCTTCTATGGGGCCCACCTGCGGGACATGACCGGCGACGGACTGCTGGACATCGTCCACTCCGACGGCGGGGGGATTCAAATCCTCGAGGGATTGGCGCCCCTGGTCTTCGGGCCACCGATGCCCTTGCAGGTCGCCGGCGCGCCCGACCTCGTCCTAGTCACCGAGATCCTCGACCTGAATGCTGACGGTCTTCTTGACCTAGTTGCACTCAACCGCATTGGGGTCTTCGAGATAGTGGACTCGTGGTTGCCAGGACTCGGAGGTGGGCTCTTTGGGGCCCCAGAGCTTTTGCGTGAGGCGTTCTCCCCGAATGACCCAGATGTCTATGCGGACGTGACGGGCGATGGACTTCTCGACGCGATCGAGCTGGATGGGTGGGTCAACATCGAGGTCCACCAAGGAGCAGGGGCGTCGCCGCTCCTGGGGGATGAGGTTCGTCTCGCTGGACCTGAGCTCGATGCGTCGTTTGTCGAGAGCACCGACTTCGATGGCGATGGGGACCTCGATCTCCTGGCGACCCATCCTTTCGCCTCAGAGCTCACTTTGATCGAGAACCTGGGCGGTGGCCGTTTCGGTTTGCCGCGTGTGTTGAGCCTTGGGGGCAGTGGCGGGTACGACGAGCTTTATCCAGCCGATCTCGACGGGGACGGGGATGACGACTACCTGGTGTGCGCCCATCAATCCGTCAACATCCGGGTCGATGTGGTAGAGAACCTGGGTGGTGGATTGGTGGCACTCCGGGCGCCGGTCATCTCCACGGTTGGCATCCTTGAGGACATCGAGATCGTCGATGTCGATTCTGACGGGGACCCTGATATCTCTGCACGCGTCCGCTTGGGGCTAGGCCCCAGGGCTGCCCAGTGGTTCCGCAACGGCGGAATCGGCTCCGCCTTCACTGCGATTCCGTTCAATACGCCCAACAGAGTGAGCTTCGTCGATGTGGATGGGGACGGGCTTGACGACCTCATCTACGAAGGCCCTCGGATCGTGAACGCGCAGACTGACTGGCGCCGCAATCTGGGCTCCGGAGTCTTCGGCGCTCCGGCCATGTTGTTCTTCGGAATTGGCGCCGGCCGAGTCCTGCAGGAAGATGTGACGGGGGACGGTGTGCCCGACCTCTTGCTCCAGCAGGGTGAGACGCTCTACATCGGCGTCCGCAACGGGCCGTCGGGGTCCAGCTACACCACGCTGGGAGTTCAGTACCCCATCGGGGGTAGCTTCCTGAACTTCCTCGCCGGGTACGACTTCACGGTGTACGACGTCGACGTTGACGGTGACCAAGACGTCGTGGCTTTTGGATTCCACCAGATTCCGGATCGGAGCTTCAACTTCTGGCTGAACGACGGGACGGGCCAGTTGACGGTGGAGCCTGCGGTTGCAGGGGCGTTCGGAACCGATGGCACTGCCTATGCGAAGTTTGCGGACCTGGACGGCGACTCGGATATCGACATCTTCTACCCGAAGTTCAACCGGCTCCTGCTGGCGAACAACGGCGCGACTGAGCTGATCGGGACCAGCATCTGCGGGCCGGCGGTCGCGACCAGTGCTGGAGTCAGCGCCAAGATGACGGCGGTGGGATCGGATCTCGCGAGCGAGAACCGCGTCACCCTGCGTACGGAGGGACTCCCGGCCAACCAATTCGGCATCTACGTCGGCTCGCTCACGGCCACCGCGGCGACGCCCGTCGCTGGGTCCCAGGGGCGAATCTGCCTCGGTGGCGCCATTGGACGTTATGACGGTGGGAGCCAGATCCTCTACTCCGGTCCGGCCTCAGCCTTCGAACTGCGGGTCGACACCGCGGGCCTTGAGCTCCCCAACGGTACCGTCGCTGCGCAGCCAGGCCAGACGTGGTTCTTCCAGGCTTGGTTCCGGGACATCTCGCCGATGGGCGCGCCCACGAGCAATTTCTCGGATGCCCTCGCGCTGAGCTTCCGTTGATCGTGCACGGGGCGGAGTGCCCTGGCGCTCCGCCCGATTCGTCGACGCACGGCACGTGACCCCTGACTTCGGCCCACATCTGAGCTGAAGTCTCGGCGGTGCCAGGTTCAAAACCGGCGGCCAGGGCAGCCACCGCCGAAGCGTCAAGGGAGGTGGGGGGGCAACGCTCGATGGGCATTGCCTCGGCCCTTCCGCTATTCGTGCCGTAGCGCCGTCACCGGGTCCATGTTGGCGGCGCGCCACGCGGGGTAGAGCCCAAACGTCACGCCCACGAAGGCGGAGACCCCGAACGAGACGCCCACGTGAATGGGGCGCACGATCGTCAGGCTGTCACTCAGCGCCGTCACGATCTGCGGAATGATGAGGCCCAGAAGAACCCCCATCGCTCCGCCCGCGCCGCTCAGTACCACGGCTTCAACCAGGAATTGCTTCACGATGTGGCTCTTCTTGGCGCCAAGCGCGCGGCGAACGCCGATCTCGCGCGTGCGCTCAGTGACCGTCGCAAGCATGACGTTCATGATTCCGATCCCTCCCACGAGCAGGGAGATGATCGCGATGGAGCCGAGCACCATGTTGAAGATGCGCGCGGTCTCCTCTTGCTGGCGTAGCTGCTCCAGTGGAACGATCATCTTCACATCGTCCTGGGCGCGCGTTCCGATATGGAGGGTCCGTGCGAGGAGCTTCGACGAGGGGATGACCTCTTCGGTTGTGTGCAGCTGGAGCTTGATCTCCGTGAGCTCCACGCGCGTCCGTTCGTCGCTGCCCGTGCTGCGCTTGCGGACGACGTCCCCGAATCGCGCGCGGGACGTCGAGATCGGAATGAAGACACATTCGTCGAGCGGAATGCCCCCGGGGCTCGCCGCGCGCCCCATCGCCTGTAGAACTCCGACGATCGTGAAGCGGTTCTCGCCCGACTGGAGCGCCGCGCCGATGGGGTTGGCCAGCGGAAAGAGGACCTGGGCGGCCGCGGCCCCGAGCACGACCACGTTCTCGTGACTCTCTACGTCGACGCTGGATAGCCAGCGGCCGTCATCCACTCGGAGGCTGAGCACGTCAAGGTATTCGGGCGTGGTGCCGACCACGATGCTGCTCGACCAGAGTTCACCGGACCGCAGGTTCTGCTGGGTCTCGCGCACCGGAACCGCGTGCTTGGCCCCCGGGAACATCGCGTTGATCCGGTCGAGGTCCTGGTAGAGAAGGCCGTATGCAAATGCCTTGCGCCTGTGCCCTTTCGCGGTCGCCTCGGTCACGAGCGGCTTCTGGCTGCGGACCATGATGTTCGTCGGCCCGAGCGTCTTGATCTGCTCGAGCGCCTCGTAACTCGCCCCCTCGCCGACGGCCAGCATGGAGATCACGGCCGCGACACCGAACAGGAGACCGAGGGCCGTCAGGAACGAACGCAGCTTATGCAGCAGCAGACTCTTGATCCCCAGGCGGAAGGTTGGGAAGCGCTTGGCTGCCATATGAACACCAACGTTGAGAGCGGCGTGCCTTTCGGCACTCTACTCCGCTGAGTTACCTTTGGTGTCGGGTGATGCTGGCGCAGTCGCCTCTGTGGAAACCGCCGCGCCTTCGGGCAAAGGCGTATCGGACCCCTTCGTACCCGGGCCGCCGACGTCCTTCGTCTCTGGCCGGTCGTCCCTCGGTAGCTCGGCGCCAGGCGGCGTCACGAGATAGATCGCCTCGCCTTCGCTCAGGCCGCTGACGATCTCGACGTGGGTAAGGTTGTTGACGCCGATCTGCACCTCCCGTGCCGAGACCTTCCCGCCATTCACGACCCAAACGAAGTAGCGATCACGCTGTCGCTCGAGGGCGGGCAGGGGGATGGCGATCACGTCGCCGAGGTCGCCCACTTCAATGTTGATCGTCGAACTCATCCCCGGCCGGAGTGCGGCGTCGAGGTTCTCGTCATCGAGGTTGACCTGCACCGAGTAGACCTTGATGTCGGAGCGCCATGAGCCTCGGACGTCGGGGAGCGACGAAACACTCTTCACGGTGGCTGGGAAAGCGATGTCCGGGAATGCGTCGACGCGCACCGATGCCTCTTGGCCGACCGCCACGCTGTCGATCTGCGCTTCATGCACCAGGAGCTTCGCGATCATCCACGACACGTCCGGGAGAATGACGATCTCCTGACGCTTGCGGATGTCCATGCCTTCGTAGACGGGTTCGTCCCAGTCGTACCGCCCGTAGACGACGAGGCCTGGGCCGGGTGCGTAGAGCACGGCCTTCTCGATCTGCTCGTTCCACATCGCAAGGCGGCCTTTGGCAACCTCAAACTCGGACTCGGCACTCTTGAGGTCGGAGGCCTCGCGCACGCGCCGGGCCTCCGCCGTCGCCCTCACGCTCTCGAGCGATAGGTCGGCATCCTCCACATTCTGCGCCCCCGAGATCTTGCGCTCTTTGAGCGTGTAGTTCACGAGCAGGTCGAGGTTGTTCCAGGCGAGGCTCATCTCGGCGATGCGCCGTTGGTAGTTGATTCGATCGCGGGTGAGCTCGCCGCGGGTCATGAAACCCTCCAGCGCGAGTTGCTCGCTGAAGCGGAGCGTTTCGGCTGCGACCTCGAGGTCGGCGCGGGCGAGGTTGATCTTCGCGACCTCCTGGAGAATCATGTTCGCCATCTCGCCCATCTGAAGGGCGAGGTTCTCCTCGGTCTCGAACAGCGCCATCGCCTTCTCCACCAGGTCAGGCGAAACCGGGCGGCGAGCCCGCTTGGCTCGTTCGAGCGCTTCGGCTCCAAGCTCGGCAGGGCCAGCTTTCGAAGCCTTCGAATCACCGGCGGGCTCGACCTCTTCGATCTCTTCCTTGAAGAGCAGCTCAAGGGCCTCGATGACCTGTGCGTTTGTGCCCGCGAGAGGGTCGCTCGAATCGTGGGCCGCGGTGCGCGGCTGACCGAGGAGCTTCGTCGCGTTCAGCTCGGCGATGCGGAGCTGGCTCTCGGCGGCGCTCTCTGCGGAGCGCAGTTCGCGCTCGAGGATGTCGACGCTCTTGCGCGCTTGCTGCATCGCGGCGTCCGCCCGCGCCACGGCGATCTCCTCAAGGGTGCGCTTCTCGACGATCTCGTTGGTCTCGAGCTCCGCGAGCTTCTCGCCCTTCTCGACGCGCTTGCCTTCTTCGATGAGGTAGATCAGCGTAGGCCGTCCCTCGACCTCCGAAACGACCTTCATGTTCACGGATGCCGAGAGCTCGCCGCGCTCGCGGATCGTGATGACCAGCTTGTCGCGCTTGACCTTGTAGATGAGCGCATCGTCCAGCGAGTTGTCGTCGCCGCGACCGCAAGCGGTAGCGCCCACAAGGAGGCAAAGCGCCGCAGCCACTGCGCGGACCTGAGGGATGAAGAAACGGTTGACGGAAGATTGCTGGGGCCGCATACGGCCTCGAGTATAGGCGCACTGCCCGGCGTTCAGGCCTCCCCCAGGCGATCTGTAGAGGGCTCTACAGGCCAACGTGTTCGAGTTGCGTTTCCGTTGGCGCCAGGTGATGACGCGCTTCGCGACTCAGCCCAATCGGCTGGCGCCCCTTCGGCGGAGGGAACGCAGGGCGCGGTCAATCGCGCCGCCGGTTAGCCCTCGGCGTTCGAGGGCGGCGCGGATCTTCAGGGCGCGGCTGCGCTGGTAGACGAAGCGACGCTTCGCGCGGGCCTTGGTGCGGAAGACGCGGCGGGTGCCGATGGCGCCCAGGGCGCTGGTGGTGGAGAGGCGGTGGGCGCCGCCGACGGCGTCCTGGAGCTGCTCCACGCGTCGGCCGCGCTCGAGCACAGTCTCCCGGAGCTGTGTGATGCGCAGGGTGCGGGGCGAAGGCGAGATGCTTGGGAAGCCGGCGCGCTCCACGGTGACGCCCCAGACCCGGAGCTTGTCCTCCAGGTTTTGGCGGAGCTTTTCGTCGAGGCCTTCGCCCGATTGGAGCTCTGCGACGCGTGCCTCGCGCAGGACCTCCTGCACGCCGAGGGTCAGCATCTGCTCCATGCCCCGTAGCAGGTCATCGACCATGATCAACGCGCGCCGGATGTCGACGATGCGGAAGACGATGTTGGCGTCGGCGATAAAGACGTACCCCTCAAAGGTGGCCACCTTCTGGGCCGGGAGATCCATCGTGCGCGAGCGCGTGGGCACACGGCGGGCGCGCTGGAGGAAGGGGATGAGCGGGTGAAAGCCGGGCTTCAGCTCCCCGCGCGGCAGGCCCTTCAGCTTGCCGGCCTTTTGGATTGCGCCGATGATCGGTCGGAAGATCAGCGGGATCGGCCGGTCGATGCGGCCGACGGTGTAGAGCAGTCCCGTCGTGCCCGTGCGCACGGTCACACCGCTCGCCTTCACGATCGCGCTGATCGTGATGGCGATGACGTAGAGAACGTCGGTGGAGAGCGAGAAGAAGTCGAACACGGCGGGGGCCTAACCTGGACCGGGTCAGGCGGAGCCGGGCCCGATGGGGCCACCGTCGTCCTGGGGAGCATCCTTGTCCGCGAAGGGGTCCGAGTCCTTCGGATCGGCAATGCCCTCAATCTCGTTTCGCTTGGCCTTCTTCTTGCGCGCTTCTTCTTCCTGATCCTTCGCTTCCTGCGCGGTGACCTCCACGAGAGCGGCGTCCCGGGCGTCGGTGGTCCGGCGCATGGGAATGTTCTCGTCGGGATGCACCGACACGACGGCGCCGGAGACCAGGGCCACGGCGGCCTCCTCCGAGAGCCCGCTATCGCGCAACTCGCCGTAGAGGCGGCGCTTCTCCTCGGTGAGGAGCTGCAGCTGCGTGATCTCGAGGGTCGTGGGGGATGGGGAGATGTTGGAGAAGCCGAACTTCAGGATGCGCACGCCCCATTGGTCCTCGACCGGTTCAAGCTCCTTGCGGATCGCGTCGCACATGGCGTCCACGTCGGTCACCGTCTTGCGGGTCTGGCGCGCCACGACGGACTGGACGGCGATGACCACGCGGTTTTGGAGGCCGGTGACGAGGTCGTCGATCTCGATGATCGCCTTGCGCAGGTTGACGATGCGGTAGACCACCTTGGCGTCCACCTCGTAGACGAGGTCGTCGTCGAGCTGAATCACCTGGGGCTCGAGGTCGAGGGTCGTGTGCTTCGTCTCCTCGACCTTGAAGGTCTGGATGAACGGCCACTTGAAGTGGATGCCAGGGCCCACGACCGATTGGGCGCGTCCAAGGGTGAAGCGCAGGGCGTGCATGCCGTCATAGACGACGACGAAGAGGCCGGTGACGGCGCCGAGGATGTCGAGGGACATGGGGGTATCTGTCGCGAACGGGCGGTGGAGAAGCGCGGGGGAGAGCTGGGACGCTACCGCACGGGGAGCCTGAGGAGTAGGCTCAGGCACCTATGATGGAAGATAGAGAGGGGGATTCAGGCGCTGATGGCAGCACGGACGGGCTCACGAAGCTTCCCAGGGGGCCCCGGGGAGAGGACCATGACGGTCCCTGGGTCGAGCGTCGCCGGGCGCTCGCGGAGGGTGCTGCCGGAGGGGGACTCCCTTTCTTGGGCGGTACCCCCGTGCCGACGAAGTCTGCCCAGGGGAACGTAGAGAATCTGGTCGGGTTCGCGCAGGTGCCCGTCGGGCTCGCCGGACCGCTGCGGGTGGACTTTGGGTGTGATTCTGTGCCCGAGCTGTCTCTTATACACATCTGACGCTGCCGACGATATGCAGTGTGTAGAT
>CAJXRJ010000090.1 GCA_913058555.1 uncultured bacterium | reverse complement strand
TGAAGGCGCCGGAGGCCCAGGCGTTTGACGCCGACGGGCTCGTTCTGCGCCTGAAGAAGGCGGCTGAACTGGCGACCCCCATGGGCGAGGCAGACAGGCGCACGCTCCTGGCCAACGAGGCCCTCAAGGGGCAGATCGACGAAAAGGAGTACGCGGGCATTCGGAACCTCAACATGAAGCGCGTGCTGATCGGGATCGGCGTGCAGGCCATCGATGTCAAGCTCTGTGAGGCCGGGCGCGGGCACTCGAAGGACATGAAGGAAAAGGACTTCTTCTCCCACACCTCGCCGGTGCCTGGCAAAGAGAAGTTCGGCCAGCGAGCGTCCCTCGCGGGGACCAGCGCCAACGCGGAGAACATCGCGATGGGGTCGCACACCGGGGAGGGCGTGATCAAGCAGTGGTGGTACAGCCCGGGACACCATCGCAACATGCTCGGCGGGCAAGGCCGGACGGGACTTGGACGCTTCGAGCAGCACTGGACACAGCTCTTTGGCTGATCGTCTCAATCTCGGGTAGGCCGGGCCCCCAATTGGGTGCACTTCGGAGGCCAAGCCATCATTCTCTTTGGCCCATGGGCGAGGGAGGACGATGGCTTCTTCATGTGGCTCAAGCTTGTAGCAATCGTTTCCATGGCGGGCGTGCTGGTGTTTGGCGCGGCTCTCGTCTCCAAGGCCCAGTCGCCAACGCCCGCGTCGGGGGGGAGCTCTTCGGCTTCCCACGACTCCACCCCCGTGGCCACGATCTCAACGGGGGATAAGGTGGACTTCGGCGACCACGTTTCCGACCAAAGCGAGTGGACGATCTTCGAGTTCACCGCGGACTGGTGAGGCGCTTGCGGAATGATTGGGCCTCAGTTGGAGGCCCTCGCAAGCTCAAACCCGGCCGTGCGCGTGCGCAAGATCGACGTCGTTTCTTGGGACAGCGCCGTCTCTAAGCAGCACGGTATTCGATCCTTGCCGCACCTCGTGCTCTTCAAGGGTACCGAGCAGGTCGCGTCCGGCATGGAAGACGTCGTGCTGCGCCTCCATAGGATGTAGGGGCAAGCGTCAGCGGAGGGGAGCGAGGAACTGGCTCGCATCCTTCATCCCCCCTGTCCCCGGGCCCTCGAGGGTCATGATGAGGACAGGCCGCGGGAGCGCCGTGGCGTGGTCGATGCGGATGGCATAGGCCTTCTGCGCTTCGAGCTGGACGTGCTCTGCGAAGAGGCGCTCCTCCGAGGTTGGCGTGTCTTGGATCAGGCGTTCTTCCGCGGAGAAGGCGCCGTCGCCGTTGAGGTCCACCCAGAGCGAAGCGCGGCCGGACTGGGTCTTGAGTCCCACACGGAAGGCGCCCGACTCGGGGGCCATGAGCGTGCCCTCCAGCCGCTGACCCTCGACGCGAACGTGCGTGATCGGACCGCGGATCATGGGCAGGGTGGCTTCGGCGATCTTGGCGCCTTTGGGCAGGGCGTCGAAGTCGGGGACGACCCCATGGGGGCGGCGCCCGATATCGAACGTGGTGAGCCTGATGCGCTGGGGCCAGTTGAGGGCCTTCGCCCACGTACCAGCGCCCCAGGCCTTCCCGCTCCCATCGACAAGGCGCGCTCGCATCGAGAAACCGCCCTCCATCTCGATCGGCTTCGAGTAGGCGGGGGAGCCGTCGATGGGGCCCCTGGCGGGATCGACGGGGGCCTTGAAGTCAATCCAATCCATGCGCCCGCCGAAGGGCTCGGCGCTCCAGAGGATCCTGCCTGGGATGCGCGTGCGGTTGACGAAGCGGACCGTGGTGCTCTTTCCCTCGTAGCTCGGGGCGATGGCATCCAATGGGCCAGGCACGAGGCCATCGATCTCGATCTGGATGGGTTGAACGAGCCCGAAGAGGCGCTCGTCCACGGACCGTGCGCGGCGTAGAACCTCATCTTTGGTCGGCCCCTTTCCCGCCCAAAGGCGGTCGGCCAGGACCGGCAGGCGATGCCGGAGCGTCCGAATGACGCTCGACTCGCGCTGCTCCCAGACGGACACCTGGCCGCCGATGATCTGGCGCCGTTGCTCGGCGCCAGGCACGTCCCAGATGCCGTCGTCCTTATTGGTGTCGTTCGGCCCGCGATCTTCGAAGACCGCGCGGCCGGGCTCCCAATGCATGAAGCGATCCTTGTTCCAGACCGTCATCTCCTCAGGGCTCCATTTGCGGCCGCCGCCTGAACCCGGGTGCACGAGGCTATCGCCGCCGACCACGTAGAGCGGACGCCAGCTCGCGTTGATCAGCGTGTAGCCCGCGTCGAGTAGGTCCCATGGGGCGTTGTACGACGACTCCCAAGCGGCCACGATCACGCGGTCGGGCCCGGTAGGCGGGAGCGCCTTCGTGGGGGCACCATGGAAACCCTCCCACACGATCAGCCGGCGTCCGCGCTTTCGCACGTGCCCATTGACGCGCGCAAGGAACGGCACAAGCTCCGGCCCCGCGCCGGATTCGTCGCCGCCGATGTGAAAGTACGGCGAGGTGTCAAAAGTCTCGATCACCGCGTCGATGAGGGCGAAGAGGCGCTCGGCGCTCGACGCGTCGGCGACGTCGCGGTCACCCCCAGCGCCCGGGAGGTAGCCCGATTCGATCAGTCGGCGTGAGTGCCCGGGTAGGTCGATCTCTGGCACGAGGATCACCCCACGCACCTCCGCGTAGCGGACGAGGGCCTTCAGCTCGTCTGCGTCCCACGCGGTGTTGTTCTTGATGTTGCCCGTGACCGGCGGGAAGGGGAACGCGAAGTACTGGTTGTCAGTGAGGTGCAGGTGCACGTAGCGAAGTTTCAGGATTCGAGCAAAGCGAACGACGTCCTTGATCACTTCGATCGAATGGGGCGAGCGGGCCACGTCGATCATCACCGCTCGGTAGTCGGACGCAGGCCCGTCTTCGATGGACATGCACGGGATGGAGGCTTTGTCTCCTGAGGCCCTGATCGCTTGAAGCAGCGTCGAAGTCCCGTTCGCGATCCCGGCGGCGGAAGGGGCGGAGATCACCACGGCGTCCGGACTCACCTTCAGCGTGTAGTTCGAGAACTCGACCTCACTGACGCTGCGAAGACCCGGCTGGGGGACTCTCTCGCTGAGCCTGAAATGGCCCTCAACAAGGCTCCCCGAGTACTCGATCGAGATGGAGCGAGTGCCGGGCTCTGGCTTCGCTTGATTCACGTCGGGCCGATGGGTCAGGGGAGCCGATTTTGGCGCCTGGATGCGGAGCTCATACCCCGCGAGGGCCCGCAGCTCCTCGGCGAGGACTTCCAGGTGCTCTTCCATCTCCGGGTCCCCGCCTTGGTGGACGCCATTGTTCTGGCAGCGAAGGATGACGGACCCGTCGAGGATGAACTCACCTGGCTTCATCTCGACCTTCTTCGGGAGCGGCAGGAAATCGGGCGTTCGCGCCGGTGTTCCCGACTGGGACGTCGGTGCGCCGGCAATGCCCGGGCTGAAAAGCGCTGCGATCCCGAAGGCGAGGTGAAGGAGACTCATGCCGGGATCATGGCCGAAGACCCCGGCAGGAATCTACCGGCGCCTTTACGGGGCGATCTCGGGAACACGGTGCGGAATCGCTCGGTGGAGATCGTTAGTCTCGGCTCATCGGCGCGCCCCATGTTGGGCCACCTGCTGGGCTCTACGCTGGGTTCGGCACCTTCCAAAGAGCCCCAATCCGCAGGCACGAATCATGCAGTCCCCCCAAGCCTGACAGATCGGCCAGGGATTCCCTTCTGGGAGGCGCCGGCCGCCGAATTGGTGCCGTTGCCGCCTATCCCAGTGGGCTACTCTTCCATGGGGTCGTCTCCTTCGACCCCGTTGCTCGCGCACCGCACCCGACCGCACCGTCCATGCTCAATCGCCTCATCGCTCCGGCCGTTCTCGTTTTGACCCTCACCGCCTGCGGCGGAGGAGGCGGGGGAGGAGGCAACGAGGGGCCGATCACGGGACCTGTTTCCGCTGGCGCCAACCAGTCCGTCCCCACGAGCACCCGGGTCTACCTGGTGCCGACTTCGACGGCCGACTCCGGGACCGTGAACTTCGTTTGGGATCAAACCGCCGGGGCCCCGGTGACGGTCGTGCTATCCACGGTGGGACCCGTCTTCTCGTCCTTCTTCACGGCGCCGGCGAACGCCGACGTGCTCGAGTTCGAGCTCAGCGGCTTAAACGCCGCGGGTGACGTGGTCGGAACGGACCGCATCATCATCACGGTCGAGGCTGAGCGGGAAGAGCTCCAGGCGGCGGGGTTGTCCACGATCAGCATCCGCGGCGGCGGAGAAGGGCGGGCCACCGCGTCGGCGCTTCATGCCGCGAGCGAACGGCTCTTCGTGATCGACTCCGTGGCGGGGGACGTGGTTTGTTACGACGTTTCCAATCCGTCGAACCCAAGCTTCGCTGGGGCCCTTCCCAGGCCGGACGACGCCCCTGGATTCCAAGTGGGCATGCCGACGGCCATCGCCGCGGGGGAGACGGGCGCGGTGGCGATCGCTTGGACGGGTGAGACCATCGAGTTCCCCGGCCGCCTTCAGTTCATCGACCCTCTCACGCTGCAGGAGCTGAACTCCATCTCGGTCGCGGGCGCGAACCCCGTGGACGTGGACGTCACCCCCGACGGGCGCCTCTTCGCTGTGGCCTGCGCCGGCGACTTCGTCTCGGCGGCCCAGGGCAACGGGCCCGGCTACGTGACGCTTGTGCGGGTGCCCGTTTCGGGGCCAGGCGCCATCGCTTCGCACCAGGACATCTCGCCGATCCCGTTCACGGCGTTCGACGGTTCGGAGGACGACCTGCGGGCGAAGGGGGTGCGGTTCTTCTCCCCAGTGGCGCAGGCGTCCATCGGTTTGACGCCACGCTCGGTGGCCATCTCCCCCGATGGCACCACGGTTTGGGCTTCGTGCCCCGAGAACAACGCTCTGATCACGATCGATCCGGTGGAGAAGCTCGTAAGGGGCATCGAAGCCCTGCCCGATCGCACCAACGGCGACCGCACGCAAGGGACCCATGCCGCGTTGGGCCGCTTCACATGGGAAACCTCCCCTGTGATCGCCACGGGGCCCGGCGGCCTGGAAGTCCAGGCGGGCGGCATCGCTGGCATCTTCCTGCCCAATGGCAGCGGGATGTTCCGGTACGTCACGGGCTCTGGCCCGACGTTGGCGCCGGTGGATCTCAATGGCGACCAGGTGCTCGAGCTTCCATACGTCGATCCCACCGCGCAGCTCAGGATCGAGGAGTCTGTTTTCGATGGCGCCGGAGCCGCTCTGACGCCCTTCACTTCAGTCCCCCTCGTCTCCGCCACCGGCGAGCCGCTGACGGGTTTGCCCGCGAGCTATGCCTCGCAGCCTGGCCTCGCGACCAACGACGGCCGCGCCGTCGACCTGCTCGGTAACCCCCTTGCGGCCAGCGTCACCGGCGTGCGCCTCGAGGGCGCTACCCAGGCGCTCGGCGGGAGCATCTGGCTCGCTGACTCCCGGCGCTGCTCGATCATCGAAGTGTCCCCCGCGGGCCAAGTGATCCGTGTTCTCGTCCCGGAGGGCGAGTCTCCGACCCTCGGACAGCCCGGGCTTCCCGGCTCGTTCCTGCGTCGTCGGGCGAACCTCTCGTTCGAGGAAGGGCGCCGCTTTGGTGGATTCGGTGCCATCGCCTACCACGCCGGGCGCAACTCGATCTTCGCTTGCCCGCGCCTGCCCCTGGACATCCCTGACACGACCACGGACCTCGCCTCGCGGAGCTCGCGCATTCTGAGGGTGCTCGAGTTCTCCCTCGATAGCAATACGGCCGTCGGTGAATACGTCTATGTCCTCGAGGCCTTGAACCACGCCGTCGAGGGTATGGCCGCCGGCAACGCGCCGATCTTCGCCGGTGGGCTCGGGGTCGTCGAAGCGGCGTTTGAGTCGGACGGATTGCGGGCGATCTTCGCCCTCGACATCACCGATGCCACCAACCTTCAGTTGCTTTCGGCCACGGCTTACGCCCAAGTCAACGCGTTCCTCGAAGCGTCAGCGCCCGAAGATCTTGATCAGCTGGCGGTGCCCATCACGCCCATAGCCAAACGGCTCGTTGCGGATCTCGGTGAGGCGGGGCTCGCCTCGAGCGCGCGCCCGAGCGGGCTCGTCATGGTCGGCCTTGACGAAGTCATCGTGTCCTTCAATGACGGATTCAGAGGGCTGGTCAACGCGCCACTCAGCGGCGGAGTCGGCGCGTCGGGCACGGTTCCTTCGTTCTTCGCCCGGGGCCACTTCGAGGGCATGCGATTCGATACGGCTGTCGACGGCCTCGAGGCCCCTCTGGCAGGCGGCGTGCCGGCGGTGGCGTTGCCCCAGCCACTGGACCTCGCGGGGTTCGATACGGGTGCAGGGCCCCGCGTGGCCCTCGCGAACGGCGGGTTGCCGTTCACCTTCACCAACGCCATGGGCGGTCCTGGCTACGACGAGCGCCTGCGGGCGGCGGATCAGATCCTGGACACAAACGTCTTCCCGGGGGCTTCTCTCTGGCAGCGCGATCCCTTTGGAGGAGACCTGATCATCAGCGAGCGGGACTCGGACCTGAACGACGATGGGCTAGTGGATCGTCTCGCGATCTTCGGTTCGCGATCGATCGGCCTGGCGAACGGGGCCGGTCAAATGACTTGGACGTCACCGGGGACCTACGTGAGCCGCGCCCGGGTGCTGCGACCCGACATGGTCGACGCGGCCGCCACGACGTTTGGCATCCGGCCGGTGGCCCTGGCGCGCGGTCGGATCGGCGGAGCGTCGATTCTCGCCACCGCGATGGAAGGCGCTGGGCTCGTTTCGGTGCACGCCATGGACAACGTCGACGCCCCGCTGCTCCTTGGCTTCACCGGGGCTGGGGTGCGTCCCGTGGACGTGGACCTCATGCAGCCCAGTGGGGGATCGACCATCCTGGCGATCACCGACGAGGAATCTGGAACCGTCATCCTACGCCTCCTCACGCTGGCCCAGTAGTGGCGGGGGCGCCGCCCCTGATTGGGGCTCCCCTTACACGGTTCTCGCAGACCCTGCACAACTTCCGTGGGGCAGAATCGTGCACCCCGGGGTAGGGTCGAACCATGACTCGCTCGCTTGGAAACCTTGGAATCGCCGCCCTGGGCGTCGCTGCCCTTCTGGGCGGCCTTTGGGCGATCACCCGCGGACAGGTAGCGGCGGGGGAAACGGGCGGGCTCGTCAGTGAAGGCGAACCGGACCCGGAGACTCCGGAGGACGCACCCCATCTCGTCGGCATTCAGGACCCGACCGAGCCTTTGCGGGAGGCGGTCTCAGGCGCCGGGGATGGGGTGAGCGCTACCCCCGAGCCGGGGGACGTCGTGGAGCTTGCCTCTGTCTCCGGGACGCTGTTCCTACCTTCGGGGTTTCAACCGACGGAGCCGATCAAGGTGTACGCGTGGCCGACCGGGGACGACGATCGAATGCCCCTCGAGGTTGAGATCGCCGGCTCGGCCAAGGAGTGGACGTTCAAGGAGCTGCCCGTGGGGCCTTGGGTCATCAGCGCACGGGCGGTGGCCAACGACCACTGTGCGTGGGGCAAGTCGAAGGAGCTAAAGGTCGCGGGGAGCGAAGAGCGCGAGGGCGTGGAGGTTCCGCTCAAGGAGTTTGGTGTCCGCGGCGTCGTCACGGACTCGGGCGGTGCACCCCTCGCCGGGATCGAAGTTCGTTACGACCTGGACTTCTCGGACCGGACCGTGGGAGACATTGCCGGCTGGAACCAGAAGAAGAAGTCCAGTTGGAACAATGGCCCGAATCAGCGCATAAAGATCAACTTTGGCGGCGAGAACATCGCCTTTGCGAACGGCCTGTTGCGGGCTGACGCTGCCAGCGACATCAGGATCACCTCGACCCTTGAGTCCGGTCTCTCAGGCGCGATTCTGGCTCCGCCGTCCATCGAGACCATTGAGATGCCTACGATCGATCTCGGCGAGTACCGCATTGAATCAAATGCCAACCAGGTGGCGGCGCAAACAGCTTTGCTCGAAGCGCTGACCAGGCAGATCGAATTCGATCTGACGGATTCAACCGTGGGGTCGCCGAACCTCAACGATCCACAATTCGCTGCAGGCCTATCCTCAGGCGCAGTGCAAGGCTGGAACTTCATCCACAACACCGGGGAAGTCGAAGAAGCACCATCGATTCCATCGTCTGGGGTGGTGATCACCGACGCCGCAGGTCGCTTCTGGGTCGCCGTCCCGGGGCCCGGGGAAGTCACGATGCGAGTGTCCGACTCCGAGCTCGATCTTGAGGCGAACGATCCCGGCTACCTCGGGAACTCCACGTCCGTGGACCTCACGGACGATGCGCCCATTGGGAACGCAATCCTCGCGCTTGAGCGAGCCGCCGCCGTCACGGGGCGTCTCGTGCGCGCCGATGGTCAGCTCGATGACATCAGCGTCTTCCTGCGCCCGTTCGATGGCGGCACCACAGACACCTCGAGCACGGACGGCGACGGACGCTTCCGATTCCGAGGGAGGAAGCCCGGCAAGTATCACTTCTACGCCCGGAGCGGCGGGGACAGTGGGCAGGACTATTGCACCTGCGGCGTGCTCCAGCTTTCGGCCGGGTCGATCTATCTTCTCGACGATGTCCTCACGCGTTCCTCCAGTCTGACCGGCGTCGTCGTGGGTAAGGACGGCCAGCCCGTGGCCGGAGCGAAGGTCACCGCCTATGGCGCGGCCAACCGGTCCCTCACGCGCACGGGGCGCACCGATCAGTGGGGGGTCTTCACGATCGTGGGGATGTACCCGGTCGACTACACCCTCGAGGTGTCGGGGAGGAAGGTCGCCGAGGGCATGAAATTCTCCGTGCCCCCCGGCGGAGGGATGGCGGACTCCGGGACGTTGACCCTGGAGAAGGCGCCCGAGCTGCGGCGCTGGTGATGGGCTGCGGCCGCCAAAGGGCGTCTGTGTATCCGGTGGGCCCCCGCGCTTGATACGCTCCCGTCCGCCATGGCGGCTTCGGTGATTGAAACGACGGACGGGGAGGGACGACTTGGGGTCGCTCTCGAGGGGTCCTTCGGCTTGGAGTCGGCGCAGGACCTGCGGGGGAACATTCTCCATGCCTTGCAACGCGGTGACCTTTCTTTCGTGGAGCTCTCCGCGGTCGAGCGCATGGAGGGCAGCGCGGCGTCGGTCATGGCCGACGCCCTTTGCAGCAAAGGACAGATGCCCGCCTTCGTGGGGGCACGCCCGGGGGTACGCGCGATCCTCGACCTCTACATTGTCGAGGGCCAGTGCCCGGCCCACCTTCCCGAACCCCCGCGAACGCCCTTCATCGAACAGGTCGGCCGCTCGACCCTGGATATCGTGGCCACCCTCAAGGCCATGCTCACTTTTGTGGCCGAGGCGGCCGGAGCTGCCGTCGGCGCGGTCAGAAATCCCTCCACCGTCGCCTGGAGGTCGGTCGTGCGCCAGGTGGAGCGCCACGGCGCGGACGGCCTTCCGATCGTCGCGACCATCGGGGCCCTGATGGGCCTGATCACCGCCTTCCAGGCCGCGGTCCAGCTCCGCAAGTTCGCGGCCGATGCCTTTGTCGCCGACCTCGTGAGCCTCTCCCTGACGCGGGAGCTGGCGCCGCTCATGACCGCCATCGTCGTGGCGGGCAGGTCCGGCGCCGCCATCGCGGCCGAGGTCGGCACGATGAAGGTCTCGGAGGAAATCGACGCCCTGCGGACCCTCGGCGTCTGCCCACATCGCTACCTCGTCTTCCCGCGCATGTTGGCGCTGATCGTGGTCCTGCCGCTGCTCACCCTCGTGGCGGACATCGTCGGCATCCTCGCCGGGGCCGTTGTGGCCACCGCGACCGTCGACGTCAGTTTCCGGCAGTTCATCTTGTCCACCCGGGAGGCCCTTGTGCCCATGGACGTGCTTAGCGGGTTGATGAAGGCTATGGCGTTCGGTGGGCTGATTGCAGGTCTCGCGGCCGAACGCGGCCTGAGCGCCCGGGGCGGGGCGGAGGGCGTCGGACGGGTCACCACCTCGGCGGTCGTGTCCACGCTCTTCTGGCTGGTCCTCGCGGACGCGCTGTTTGCGGTCCTGTTCGACATGTGGGGGCTCCATTGATCGAGGGAGCTACAGCGACCGAGCCCCAGGCGCTGATCCAGGCCAGGGACCTGAGCATCGGTTATTCGAAGCCGCTCATGGAGGGGCTGAACCTCGATATCTATCAGGGGGACGTGTTCCTCGTGCTGGGCGGCTCCGGCACGGGCAAATCTACGCTTCTCAAGACGCTCTTCGGTCAGCTTGCGCCCCTCGCCGGAACCGTGCACGTGGCGGGGGTCGGCGACCCCCAGGACCTCGACGGCAAGCGACCGCAGTTCGGCGTTTCGTTCCAGAGCGGCGCCCTCTTTGGATCGATGACGATCGCGCAAAACGTGGCCCTGCCTTTGGAGCGCTGGACGGATCTGCAGCGCGATACGATCGCTGGCATCGTCGATGGCAAGCTGCGCCTTGTGGGCCTCGAAGGGGCGGGGGATCGGCTCCCGTCGGAGCTTTCGGGCGGAATGCAGAAGCGGGCGGGCATCGCCCGCGCCTTGGCCCTCGAAACCCCGCTTCTCTTTCTAGACGAGCCTTCCGCTGGCCTCGATCCGGTGACCTCCGCCGAGCTCGACGAACTCCTCATCACCCTTAACCGTGCCCTCGGCATCACCCTCGTCGTCGTGACCCACGAACTCGAAAGCATCTACTCGATCGGAACCCGGTGCGTTCTACTCGATCGGCAAACGAAAGGCGTCCTTGTGAGCGGCGACCCGCGCGAGATCAGAGACACCGCCACCGACCCAAGGGTCCGGGCCTTCTTTCACCGGGAAAGGGCGGGTGGCCACGTGTCGGTGGGGGGGACACTATGAGCAAGATGCGCGGTCAGGAGTGGAAGGTTGGCGCGTTCATCGTCGGCGCCGTGGCGCTGCTGATTGCCGCGCTGTTTTGGCTCGGCGCGAGCCGCTTCAGCTCGGATGTCGTCGAGCGCGTGACTTACTTCGATGAGTCGGTCCAGGGGCTCGAGGTCGGTGCGCCAGTGAAGTTCCGCGGGGTGACCCTCGGCAAGGTGACCAACATTCTCATCGCCCCCGATCGCCGGCTCGTGGAGGTGCGTTCGGAGATTGTGGTGGATGTGATGCAGCGCATGAACCTGATCGAAAGTGCGGCCGAACTGAACCCTGCGACTGAGGACGCTTTGCCCGAGCTGCGTGTGATTATCGCGTCCCAGGGCATCACTGGCATCAAGTTCCTCGAGGCAGACTTCTTCCCACCGGAGACTCCAAAGGTGGAGCTCGCTTTCACTCCGCCGTCCACTTACGTGCCCTCCGCCCCGTCGACCCTCAAGAGTCTCGAGGACGCGGTGCGCGGCCTCGGCGAGGAGCTACCCCTCGCGATCCGTGGCATCCGTGAACTCGCTGAGACCCTGGAGAGTCAAGCGGCGAGCGCCGATGTGGCGGGCTTGACCGCGTCGGTCACCGGCCTGAGCGAAGACCTCCGCAAGGCCCTCGACAAGGACGCACCCGGGGGCATAGCCAGCGAGACGCTGGCTCTCATTACGGAGACCCGTTCGGCGGTGGGATCGCTCGAGAGCCTGCTCTCGGAGACCGGCGGCGAGGGCGGCAGCATGGCTCGTGTGACGTCTGGGATCGAGGCCCTCCAGGGAGACGTAAGCGAGGCCCTACGCAGGATCGAGACCATCCTGGTGGAGTCGGACCTACCGGGCACCACCGCCACCGTGCGAGGTGCCGCGGATTCGGCGAGCCGCCTCGCTGGGGACTTCCAGCCCACGGCGAACGTCATGCCTGAGGTCCTGCGGGACCTTCGCTCGGCGCTGCGCGCCGTGGATAGCCTCGTCTCTCTCATCGAACGTGACCCCGGCGTGTTCCTGCGCGGCCGCTCCCCTAGCCCTTCTCCCCGCCGATGATTTCGAACCGACTCCGGGCGCCCGCCGCTCTGCTGCTACTTTTTTCTCTCCCAGCGTGCCTCGACCTCAAGCCTGCGCCTGCGCCCGTTGTGCGCTGGATCACCGTGTCGGATGGGCCCGAGCGCCGCGCCGGGGACCTGGCACCGCCGGTGACTCCCGCGCTCCGCTTCGACCGCATGACCGGTTCGGACGCCATCGGTGAGTCCCTCATGCGCCGCAGCTCCGATTTCGAGGTTCAATTCGACGAGCAAGTCCGGTGGGTCGAGTCCCCCGTGAACATGGTGCGCCGATCCCTTGAGAACGAGCTCTTTCGGCGCCGCGGATTCATGCGGTCAAGCGGTGCAGCCAACTTCCTGTATGTGGAGCTCACCGCGTTCGAAGAAACCTTTGTGCCCCGCCGCGAGGCCTTCGTGAGCCTGGTGGCGCAGTGCTACGACGAGAGCGGCAAGGCCCTCTTTGAGAAGACGATCGAAGGCCGCTCCGCCATCACCGATGGGGATCCCGCCCTCGTAGCGAAGGCGATGTCCACGGCTCTGCAGAGCGTCGTGACCGAACTCTCCGACCTCCTCAGCATTCAGTAACCCCCCGGGCGTGGCAAAGCTCTACTTCAACTACTCGACGATGAACGCGGGCAAGTCCGCGATTCTCCTGCAGGCCGATCACAACTACCGCGAGCGGGGGATGCGGACTCTCCTGCTGACGGCGGAGCTCGACGACCGCGCCGGCGAGGGCGTCATCGCGAGTCGCATTGGCATCCAGGCCCCGGCGTCTCGGTACGACACCCAAGAGGACCTTTACGACCGCGTGGCTGCCTGCCTCAAAGAAGGCCCCCTCGCCTGCGTGCTCATCGACGAGGCCCAATTCCTCCAGCCGGAACAGGTCTGGCAGCTCGCCCGGGTGGCGGACGAGCTCAGCGTCCCGGTCATGGCCTATGGCCTCCGCGTCGACTTCCAGGGCCAGCCCTTTCCGGGCTCGGCCGCCCTGCTCGCGATCGCCGACTCCCTGCGTGAGATCCGGACGATCTGCCACTGCGGGAGCAAGGCCACCATGGTCATTCGAAAGGACCAATCCGGACGGGTCGTCACCGACGGTGCCCAGGTTCAAATCGGCGGGGACGAAACCTATGTCTCCCTCTGCCGCATCCATTGGCGCGAAGCGTTCCACGGGCCGCCCACTTAGCGCAGCCCACTTCCCACTGCCTCGACCATGAACGACACGGACGAAAGCGCCGACCCGATCGGTGGCGACGGCGAGGCAAGCACAGATGGTACGAAGGCGCCGCTCTGGGTCGAGGCACTCGGCTGGTACGGCACCGGCGCCATCGTCGGGGCCTACGCGGGTCTTAGCTTTGGGTGGCTACCCGAAGGAGCCCTCTACCACGGGCTCAACCTGACGGGTGCGCTGGGGGTCGGGCTGGTGTGCTGGAAGCGGCGGACCTGGCAGCCGTTCTGGCTAGAGGTCGTGTGGGCTTCGGTGGCGGCGATCGCGCTGGTGCGCCTCGCTATGGCGATGGCGTGATCGAGCAAGTGTGATCGCGCGCGCCCAGACCGCGGTTAGCGTGAGGGCGTCAAGTGCGTTGGCTTCCAAAGCAGAAAAAATGATCCAGGCTCGGTACTTTGGATTTCGTAGATCACGAAGGGCGCCCAGTACGCAACGAATGTCAATGTCGCCGCCAGGTGAACTCGAGTTCGGTGGGGGGGGTGGTCATTGAATTGTTGCGTACTGGGCGCTTCGCTTCCGTCGCTCCTGGCAGGTCGACCTGCTGGGTAGCCGTGGCTAGCGCTCAGATTTCGGCAGGCCCATGCCGCGGCGATCGGGATCGGCCGGGCGCGGCGGTGCCTGGTAGGTGCTGGACTTCAGCTCTAGCAGCATCTGCTGGACGGCGGCTGCGATCTGCGGGTCCGCTCCGTTCTGCATCTGGGCCGGGTCGTCCATCACCTCAATGTCGGGGTCGACGCCATGGCCTTCGACTCCCCAGGATCCGTCGAGCTCGTAGAAGCCGAAGGAGGGCACAGCCAGGCTGCCGCCGTCGATGAGCTGCGGGCTACCGGAGTAGCCCACGAGGCCGCCCCAGGTGCGCGTGCCGATCAGCTTGCCGAGCCCAGCCTGACGGAAGAGGTAGGGGAACATGTCGCCGCCCGAACCTGCGTCGCGGTTGATGAGCATGCACTTCGGACCCTGATGGGAGTCACTCGGTGTCGCCATCGACTGGCCCCAGCGGCGGCCCCAGTAGTTCGTCCGCGGACGATCGAGGGCTTCGATCTCCCGGTTCGGGAACTGACCACCGCCGTTCCAGCGCTCGTCGATGATGAGCGCGTCCATGTGTGCCTGGCCGTAGAACTGACGGAACAGGTTGTTGCGGCCGTTCTGACCGGTGTCCGGCACGTAGATGTAGCCGACGCGACCGCCCGAGAGTTCCGCGACCATCGCGCGGTTGCTTTCGATCCACTCGCGGTAGCGCAAGCCGCTCTCCGAGGAGAGCGTCTTCACCATGACCTTGCGGGCCGTGTCGTCCATGGTGGGAGAAGCGCTGACCGTCAGCTCGACGGCCTCATTGGCCTTGCCAAGGAACGCAGCCCAGGGATCCATGGTCATATCCATGGGGAGCCCGTCCACGGCGAGGAGGTAGTCGCCTTCACTTACGTCCACGCCGGGCATGCTGAGGGGCCCGCGGGCATCGGAGTCCCACACGCCACCTTCGACGATGTTCGAGATCCGGTACGCGTCGTTCTCCAGCGTGTAGTCGCAGCCGAGAAGGCCGACGCCCACGCGGGGGCCACGTTCCATCGGGCCGCCACGCACGTAGGCGTGGCCGACGTTCAGCTCGGCGACGAGCTCGCGCATCACGTAGTCCACGTCTTCGCGGTTCGCGCAGAATGCGATCATGGGCAGGTACTGCTCGTAGACCGCCGGCCAGTCGACGCCGTGCATGTTGGCGGCGTAGAAGTAGTCGCGGAAAAAGCGCCACGCATCACGGTAGACCTGGGGCCACTCTTGGCGCGGGTCAATGCGGGCCTCCATGCCGTCCTTCTTCACGTTCTTGGGCGTGCTGCCCTCACCGGCTTTGCCGATGGCGGGACTGGACCCACGGCCCAGGAGGATCTGCTTGCCGTCAGCGGAAAGCTCGAAGCTGCCGCCCCCGGTGACGCTCTTCTCACCCTGGTCGTCGCCGTGGATGTCATAGGCCTTGATGCCCGAACCACGGCGTACGTACAGGAGGTGGTCTTTGTGGTTCACCGCGAGGTCGGCGAAGTTGCCGGACGTCATCGGGCTGTCTCTTATACACATCTCCGAGCCCA
>CAJXRJ010000089.1 GCA_913058555.1 uncultured bacterium | reverse complement strand
CGCCTGCGCGGCGCCGGGCCGCCGCGACCCAGCTTGACTGCCGAGCTCCCGGAGGTCCTCCCCTCGGGAACGCCGGGACCTGAAGAGCTCCGGGTTCCATTGATCGATGAGATCCCACTTGGCGCCCTGCGCATTCCCTCGTTTGGCGCCAAACCCCGCAAGGTCCGTGACCTTGCGGGCCCGGGCGGGTTCGCGTTGATCACCTGGACCGCGTCGAACCCCCAGGCAAAGGACACCCTTGGGGCGGCGGTGCGGTCGCGGGCCGGGCTGCGCTCCGCGGCGGGCCTCGAAATCGCCACCTTGGCCCTGGACGGCGTGCGGGAAGAGGCGGCCGCCAAGGCCATGGCGGAATCGGCAGGGGCGGCGGACTTCAGCGGCCGGGCCGACGGCCCTGCTGGCAGCGTCATCGAACTCGTTCTCGCGCGCACGCTGAGTCCCTACGAGGACCTGCCTCTCCCCATCGTCTTCCTCTTTGACGCCCAAGGGGACCTCGCGTGCCTGCAAGTCGGCGGCTTCGATCCCGCGCGGCTGGAGGCGGACGCAAGGCAATTGGCGGGACGCGAGAACCCGGACGCCACAGAGCCCCTGATGGGGGGACGCTGGATGGGCAAGCGCCCGGCGCGGACGGTTGCCCGCATGGTCGAGTGGCTCAGCGCCCGTGGGTTCGAGGACTTGGCAAGGGGGATTGCCGAGCGGGGCGAGGGGCCGCGGTAGCCGTAAGGGCCCCGGGGCGCCCGGTTCGAAGCTTCACTTGGACGGGTCGACGGCGTCCCTTGGCCCGCGGATGAGCCGCCAGCCTTCGTCCGACAAGTCAGCGTGGATCAGCGGGTGCGCCAGGCCAGACCAAAGGCCGCCGTTGCGGTGGGCGTACATGGCTCCGTCCCGGGTCCGGGCGAAGGCCGCGTCGCCGGATCGCCCGTAGGTATTTGGCCACGTCACCAGCGCAGGCCTCCTGAGTGCCCCGGTCACCACGTGGCCCGTGTCCACGAGGTATCCGTGGTGGAGCATCTGCGGTGCTCCCTCGACTCGCCGGGCATCTTGGAATCGATGCACCAGGGGCTTCTCCGAGAGGACCACGTCGTAGAGCTCGTCAGGCGCAGCGGCAGCGCCAAAACCCTCGAGCCAGCCCTCCGCGAACACGGTCTTCCCGAGCAGGTCCAAGGTGAGCCGCGCGTCGCTCTGATTGGCACGCAGGACGTGGGCGCGAAACCGCGGCAAGGACACGAGGACCACGAGCAGCGCGATGGCGCCCACGAGGACCGCCGCGGGGACACCCTGCGTCTCTGCGCCCTTCGCGTCCGCGGCCCCGACGGTTTTCGGGAGCGGATCCGGATCGCTGGCCGGGGTCGTTTGAATTGCGCGCGCCATGGATATGAAGGGGCGCCCCTCTGCCCTCGAAGCGCCTTGCTCCGTCGGCGATCCGCCCCGATAGATGAAGTGTGGGAAGCGGGCGCTTACGATTCAATCGCCATGGTGAACGGAAAGACGATCGATGGCGCGGATCTCGCCGCGCGCATCCCGGCGCCCTGGCGCGAATCGACGCTGGCCATTGCCCAGGTCCTCGGGGACGCGGGCCACCGGGCCTGGGTGGTGGGGGGGACCGTCAGGGATCTGATCCTGGGCCGGCCCGTCAAGGACGTCGACATTGTGTCGGACGCCCTGCCGGACCGGGTCGAAGCGCTCTTCGAGAAGACGATCCCCGTGGGAAAAGCGTTCGGCATCGTCGTCGTGGTCATGGACGGTTTGGAGCTTGAGGTCGCCACGTTCCGCGAGGAAACGGGCTACTCGGATCAGCGGCGTCCGGATTCGATCCGGTACGCCTCGGATGCCGCCACGGATGCCCGCAGGCGCGACTTCACGTGCAACGCCCTCTTCCTTGACCCCCTGGATGGGACGATCGTGGACCCCACCGGTGGGGTGCAGGACCTGATCGAGCGTCGACTGCGGGCGGTGGGGGATGCGGTGGACCGGTTCCGAGAGGACGGACTGCGGCTCCTCCGGATGGCTCGATTTTCCGCGGCGTTGGGCCTCGAGCCGGCCCCGGGCCTTCTGGAGGCGGCGCGGGCGGAACGCGGCTCGCTCGCGGGCGTAAGCCCTGAACGGGTGCTCGGGGAACTCGGCAAGATCTTCGCTGCGGAGCGCGCGACCACTGCGATTCAGCACCTGGAGGACACCGGCCTCGGCGATCTCTGCCTGCCCGGTTGGGGCCAGGGCGGCTTCGACGCGGGGCAGAAGGCCCGTCGGATCCGGATGCTCGCTGCCATGGCCAGTCCGATTCCCCTGGCGAGCGGCCTTGCGGTTTTGCTGGGCGACGCGGACACCAAGGGCACCAGGGACCGGGTCACCGCGCTGCGCGCGTCCAAGGACCTGCGCGAATCTGCCGCGGTCCTTTGGGACCATAGCCTGCTCCTCGAGGACTGGGCGATGGCGGGCGAGCCCGAGACGAATGGCCTCGGGGCCGAGGAGCTCGGCCGCCGTGTTCTCGTGGCCCGCATGGCGGCGACGGCACCGGCCCTCGACATTGCCAGCGCGAGGGCCGCGGCCGATGGTCGTTCCACGGATCCGTTCGCCCGGCTGGCCGAAGAGCTCGACGGACGCCATCGGAAGGCACCCGTCTCGCCATTTGAGCTGCCCAGTCAAAGGCTGATCGAGCTCGGCATTCCCAAGGGCCCGGCCCTCGGGCTCGCCATTGCCCGCATGCGCGCGGCGTCCCTCGGCGGCGCGTTCCACGACGTGAAGGGAGCCGAGGACTGGCTCGTTGCGAGCGGACTGGCTAAGTAAGCGGGAAGACCGACCGCAGCATGCCGCTGACCTTGGCCCCAAGAATGGCGAAGGCTATGGCCACCCAGGACGCAGGGCCCATGAAGGCAGCGATCACCGCGATCGAAGCGGTGAACATTGGGAGCCGCCTGAGTGCGAGACCCGTGGCCGCGCCCACGGACGCTCGCTCCCAGCCCTTTTCGTGCTCCACGCGGGCGCGGCCGAGGATCGCGACGGCGTTCCAGCCGGCAAGGGCCGACGAGAGCACCAGACCGGCAGCGATCGGGAGCATCACCTCTTCGGAAGGCCTGGACATCGCGATCCAGCCACAGGCAAGGATGCCGACCACGGGAACCGCCAGGGCCGTGAAGCCCGCTCCCCGCATGGCGTCGGTGGGGCGGTCTTCCAGAGGCTCTTCGTCTTCGAGATCCTCGAGCCGGCCCAACCGAGAGATGAAGAAGATGTGCAGCCCGTAGAGCAGCGACAACGGAAGCAGCAGAGGAGCTGCTTGCAGGTCCATCTGACCCACCAGGTAGGGCGAGGCAAGCCCGGCGCCGAGGTTGCCGGCGCGGCAGAGGCCAAGCAACATAGGACCCCGTAAAGGGCCCCGGCCGGCCAGGTCGTAGCCAACGGCCAAAAGCGCAACGACCGCCATCCAGATACCCGCCCGGGGACCCGCGGCCGTGGCCCAGAGGATGCCCCCCAGGATGAGCAGCACCGAGATCCCGAGGGCGAAGCCAGGCCCGATGGAGCCCGAGGGAATCGGCCGGTCGGGACGGCTCACGGCGTCCTCGTGACGATCGCTCCAATCGTTGAGGGCCATGGCACCGTGATAGATCCCGAGGCTCGCCGGAACGAGCAGCCATGGCAGGGCAGTGGTCGGCCACTGGCCACGGTGGGCGATCGCGATCCCGACGATGATGTCCGCCGCCGCCGAGGGCGCAAGCGCCACACGAATGAGGCGCCCGAAACCAATGACGGGATGCGACCTTGGATCCAATTCCTCGGCGGCCCCTTTGGCGGCCGACCCAGAAGTTGACCCCTTGGCCTTTTTGCTTTTGCCCATGGTGTCGGGTCTAACCCGGCAGGATCCAGCGGACGATGTCCTGATACGTCACGTAGACCATGAGCGACATGATCATCACCAGACCCACCACCTGGCTATAGCCAAACGCGCGCTCGGACACCGGGCTGCCTTTGATCGCTTCGATCAAGAGGAAGAGCAGGTGCCCGCCGTCGAGGATGGGGATCGGCAGCAAGTTGATGATCGCCAGGTTGATGCTGAGGATCGCGAGGAAGAAGAAGAGCTTGGAGAGCCCTTGGCTGGCCGTGTCGAAGGAGATCACGCTGATCGTGATGATGCCCCCGAGGTTCTTCGTGGAGATCTCGTCGCTGAACAGCATCTTCTTGAGCTGCTGCCCGACGTCAACGAGGAAACGCTTCGTGGAGAACACACCCATGGCGACGGCGTTGCCGAAGCCGTCCGCCTTCATGGTGAAGGTGGCAGCCCGCAGGCCCAAGCCGTAATCGGCCTCTTCCCGCGCCTCGCCGGTGAGCTCGACCCGGATTTCCTCGCGCGTGCCGGTGACGGGGTCGGGCACGCCACGGTAAGCCAAGACCTCCATCGATTGGCCCTCCTCGACCTTGGCCCGGATGGTCTGCAGGAGCTGCTCCCAGCTGGACATTGGCATGCCGTCGATGGAGATGATCTCGTCGCCATTGCGCATGCCCGCGCGGTCCGCGCCCATGCCCACAAGAACGTTGATGACGGCCTTGTCCTCATCGGGCATCAGACTGATGTCCGATGCGAGGGCGACTGGATTGATCCCCTCTGGAATCGGCGCGCTGAGTGTTTGGATCGCGCCACCACGAAGCACGTTCATCGAGATCTCGTCGGCGCCGCTCCCCTGCAGGAGTGCCGTGACGAACTCGTTGCGGGAGGTCACGGGAAGGTCGTTGACGATGAAGATGCGATCGCCGCTGGCGAGGCCCAAGGCTTTGAGCAGCGGCCCCGAGACCCCCGTGAGCCGCAGGTCGTCGACGAGCTGAACCGCCGGAGTGATTCCGATGAGTTTGCGATCGGATGGGACCATCTTCGGAGTGATCTCGACCGTTCGCACTGCGCCGCCCGCTTCCGCCTGAACCTGCAGGGCTATGGGGCCCCGCGCGTCCACGGCGCGGTAGAGCTGTTGCTCCAGGGTCAGTTCGGGGGACTGCCCCACGACGCTGAGGAGAATCTCGCCACCGACCAAACCCGCCTTGGTGGCTGGAGAATCGGGGACGACCACAAGGCTGT
Organism: uncultured bacterium; assembly: GCA_913058555.1. Classification (GTDB taxonomy): domain Bacteria; phylum Planctomycetota; class UBA1135; order UBA1135; genus Saltatorellus. The sequence continues at coordinate 10,269 of CAJXRJ010000089.1, read as the reverse complement.
GGCTTGGATCGATCCCGAAGGGAATGCCGACCTGGTACAGGCCGCGATCTTCGTTGTACTCCGCTTTCAGCTCGTACGTTCGAATGCGCTCCCCACCGTCGCCAGCCGCGAAGCCCTCTGGGGTTTCGACCTCAAAGAGGAGCGGGGTCTTACCGTTGACGGCCACGGTCGTGACGATGTGCTCAAAGTCGATGATCTCCTCATCGTTCACCTTCAGCACGCGGCTGCCCGCGGGCATTCCCGCCTCCCATGCCGGCAGGCCAGGGGTGGGGCTGCCCACGATGGGGGCGTTGGCGGGCACGCCCGCAAACATCACCAAGGGCAAAACCACGAGGGCGAAGATCACGTTCATGATCACGCCGCCGGAGTAGTAGAGGAACCGCTGGGGCACGTTGAGCGAAGAGAGCGTTCCTTCTTCCTTCGGGCTCGTCCCGTCGAAGTACTCGCCTGCGACTTTGACGTAGCCGCCTAGGGGGACCACGGCCACTTGGAAGAGCGTATCCCCACGGCGCCATCCGAAGAGGCGAGGGCCGAAGCCGAGGGAGAACACCTCGACGCGGGCGCCGCACCATCGGGCGGCCATGAAGTGGCCCAGCTCGTGGACGAAAATGACGAGTCCAATCCCCAGGATGACCTGAATGATGGAGGCGATGTCGGAGAGGTTCATGCGCGGATCTCGGGCAACTACGGGTTGCGTTGAATCGCCCGGTGGGCTCGGGTGGACTCGAGGGTCTCGATTCTCTCGCGAACGAAAGAGCGCGCCCAGGTGTCCGCGGCAGTGAGACTGCCGAAGGAAGGGGTGAACGAGGAGGATTCCGTGGGACGGGAATCCAAGGCCATGGAGCAGAGTTCGGGGATGCCGTGGAGGGGGATCTCGCGGGCGAGAAAGGCTTCCACAGCCACTTCATCGGCGGCGTTTAGCACAGCACCCGAGGATCCCCCCTCGGAAACGCAGCGGAATCCGAGATCGAGGGCCGGGAATCGGGCGCGATCGGGCTCTTCGAAGGTCAAATTCGCGAAAGTGTCGAAGGAGAAGCCCTGGAGGCTGGATTCGGCGCGGTCAGGGTGGTGGATGGCGTAATGGATGGGGCCCCGCATGTCCGGCGGCCCCAGCTGGGCCATCACCGACCCATCCACGAATTCCACCATCGAGTGGACGATCGACTGCGGGTGGACGACCACGTGGATCCGGTCAGGTTCGAGCCCGAAGAGGTGATGGAGCTCTAGCACCTCAAGGGCCTTGTTCATGAGGGTCGCCGAGCCCACGGTGACCCGCGGCCCCATGTCCCAGTTGGGGTGGGCCAAGGCGTGCTCGGGGGTCGCGGCGGCGATCTCTTGCGCAGACCGGGTGCGGAAGGGACCACCGCTTGCGGTGAGGTGGACCTTCCGGACCTGCGCAAGATCCTCGCCACGCAAGCACTGGTAGACGGCGGAGTGTTCGGAGTCCACCGGGATGATTTCGCCCCCGTGGGACCCCGCCAGGCCCATGAGCAGCTCGCCCGCGATCACCAGGGATTCCTTGTTAGCGAGGCCCAGCACGCCCCCTTTCTCAAGGACCGCGATGGAGGGGCGGAGTCCAGCGGCACCCACGATCCCGTGGATCGCCACGTCGAATTCCGTGGCCGCGATGAGCTCAAGCACGCCCTCGTCGCCGGAAAAGACCGCCACGGAGTCGGGGACACGGGACCTCAGCTCATCCGCGGCGGCGTGGTCCTCCATGCTCACAAAGCGTGGGCGGAACTCTTGAACTTGCTCCAACACCAGCTCCCAGGAGGAACGGGCCGCCAATCCATCGATGGTGAGGCCAGACCCAGAGCCCTCCCGGACTAGGTCGAGGGTCTGGGTACCGATGGAGCCGGTGCTGCCGAGGACGAGGAGGCGTTTGGTCACTGGGAGAGGCCGCGACGCGGCGGCGAGCGATTTCCGCGAAAGGGAGGTCGCTGATGGGGAGCACGTGGGCGCTTGTCGAGCGACGGGGCCGGGTCCACGACGGGAACCCAGGCCTGGCCGCCCGAAACGGGCCCCTGGAACGCCTCAGTCTATCGCCGGAGGTCCTACGAACCGAAACCCATCCGGAACCCGATTCGAGGTCCTTATAGATCCTGTAGCTGCACCGCTCCACCGGCGGTGGGGGCCCTCGCCGGGATCGGCGTAGGTTCGCCCCCAGCCTGTAGGACCCGGGGCCGTGCTCGACTATCCTGGTCGGCGGATCCTGTGGGGGCCTTTCTCCCGCGCCTCCCCCGACGACCCCGAAGACGAGAACGACCCCGTGACCGAAGCCAAACCGATCACCTACAAGGACGCCGGCGTCAACATCGCCGCCCAGGACGAGGCGCTGTCCGCGGCCAAGGAAGCCGTCCGCTCCACGTTCACCCCGGGGGTGCTGTCCGACATGGGGCTCTTTGGCGGCCTCTTCGACCTCGCCAAAGTCGGCGCTGACGGGCATGTGCTCGTGGCCAGTGCCGATGGCGTTGGGACCAAGCTGGAAGTGGCCAAACGAGCCGGCATCCACGACACCGTCGGGCGTGACCTCGTCCAGCACTGCATCAACGACATCCTCGTGCAGGGGGCCCGACCGCTTTTCTTCATGGACTACGTCGGCACGGGCCGGCTCGAGCCCAACGTTGTGGCTGCCCTCGTGAACGGCTGCGCCCACGCGTGCCGCGACAACGGGATGGCGCTTCTCGGCGGTGAAACGGCGGAGATGCCCGGCCTCTATGGCGACGGGGATTTCGACCTCGTGGGCTTCATCGTGGGGTCGGTCGCCCGCGACAAGATCCTCGACGGATCGCGCGTGAAGCCGGGACAGACCCTGATTGGGCTGCGGTCGAGCGGCCTGCACACCAACGGTTATTCCCTCGCACGCAAGGTGATCTTCGAGCGCTTGGGACTCGGCATCGACGACCGGCCCGAGGCCCTTGGGGGCGTGACGGTGGCCGAAGCCCTCCTGGCACCACACCGCAGCTACCTGGAGCTGCTGTGGCCGCTGCTCGAAAAGGGGTCCCTCGCCGCGATGGCGCATATCACCGGGGGTGGCCTGATCGACAACGTCCCCCGGGTCCTTGGGGCCCATGACGCGGTCATCGACCTGGATTCGTGGGAAGTCCCGCCGCTCTTCAAGATGATCGTCGACGCAGCCCAGATCGATCGCGAAGAGGCCTATCAGGCGTTGAACATGGGCATTGGCATGGTGCTCTTCGTGGACAACGCGGACCTCGACGCGGTGGAGAGCCACCTCGCAGCACAGGGCGAAGACGCGATTCGTATCGGTGTGACCGAGGCTGCCGAAGGGAGCAGCGGGAAGGTACGTTGGAAGTAGGGCCGAAAGTCAGACCGCACGCTGCGCGACCGCGAGCCCTGAACGGTTCGGTGACTCCGCTCCTGAAGAGGGCCGCTGGTTGGTGCGTGGCACTGTGCCTTGCCGCGTCCAGCGTCCACGGTGGGGGCTTCGATTCCTCTCCTGTTGGACCCCCAGCTGGTCCCCTGGCCCCAACGCAGGATGGGGAGCTCGAGGCCCTCGTGTCTCGGCTGGCATCCGACGCCGAGGGTGCCGGCGCCCTGCGCCCCGCGTACGACCTCTTCATCAAGTCGATGGGGGACTATGACGGCGATTCAGCCCTCCGAATCGCCCGCGCCATGCACCAGCGGTCCTTCGCAATGTTCGATTCCGGTGAAGCCGCCAGCACCGTCTGGAGCGCCTTTTGCCTCGAAGGCGCCCTCCGACGCGGCGCCACCGATGCGAACCTTGACGAGCATTTCAAGGAGGCCAGCCGTGCACTGAAAGCACTCATGGGCCATCCACGCACCTCCCGCGCCGACCGCCTGGCCCTCGTCCAGCGCCACGCCATCGTGGCCGCTGGGTTCGGGCGCCGTGGTGTCGAGGCCGCCAGCCTCGGGGCTGCCCTGGCCCAGGGGGGCATCGATGGCGCCCAAATCACGGGACTAGCCCGCCTCCAGTCCGCCCCGAAAAACGGTCAGGACGATTGGGAAACCGCCGGTGCCCTCTTCGCTAACTTGCTCGACCGGGCCCGCGCCGCCGGGACCCAAGACCCAGCACAGACGCCTGGACCACTTCCCCTGGATCCCGCCGACGCCCCCTGGGCATTGCGTGGCCACGGCCTTTCCGTCCTCGGGAGCCTGCGGGCCAGTTCCTCCGATTTGACAAGCGCCAAACCCGGCAGCCGGTGAATCCCTGAACGTGCCGCCACGTTCGAGTCCTTATCCTTTTGGGATAATGCTCCAAGCCGGGCGCCACAACGCCCACGATCTACCGCCGCCTGATCACCACGACTGGTCGCCACCCCTGGCGCTGGCTCTTCACTGGCTCCTCACTGGCCCGTCGCGGCGCGGCCATCACTTCCTCTCCTTCGACTTCTTTATGCGCACCATTCGACCGATCCAAGCGGCCCTCGCGCTCGCATTTTGCTCGGCCTTCGCCATGGCCGCCCCCAGCTTCCTGAACCTCCAGGAGGACGGCCCCGAGCGCGTGCTCAAGGACGGAGACATGAAGACCCTCGCCAAGCGCTTTGGCGAATGGTTTGAAGTGCTCGACGAGAACAAGGACACCCTCGAGACCAAGTACGCGGTCGGCGAGGAGATCAAGAAGCTCAACAAGAAGAAGCTGAAGGGCGGCAACATCCTGAAGCACACCGCGGACCTCGGGTTCGCCATCTACAGCGCCAACAACTACGGCCGTAAGGATCCCCGCGGTGCCGCGGGCAAAGTGGTGATGCGCAAAGTGGAGCGCGGTGACCTCGTCGTGGAGTACGCCATCTGGACGCCCCCGAAGTATCGCGGCTCCAAAGGGCCTTACCCGGTGATCATCAGCATCCCGGAGGAAGGCGAGAACCCGAAGGATCACATCACGAACCGGTGGACCCACGGGGGCCTGAAGGACTCCACGATCATCGTGTCCCCGAAGATGCCGGGCGACTCGAACCTCTGGACGGAGAGCGATGGCCGCGGCGCCGTGTTCATCACGTACGCGGACATCATGAAGACCTGGGCCGTGGACCGCAGCCGCATCTTCATCGGAGGCCGCGTCCGGGGCGGCGAGACGGCACTTGAGTTTGCCCACTCCTCCGCCGACCGGTTCGCCGGAGTCTTCTGCTGGGCGAGCGACGCAGGCAATGGGTTGAACCCCGAGAACCTGGCCCACGTTCCTGTCCTCATCTGCGGCGGCGGTGCGAAGACCACCGCCTTCGCGGAGCGCGCCAAAGCTGCGGGCATCGAAGGGATCACCGTTTCTGCCGACGCCGGACTCGAGGAGATCGCCGCCTGGATGGACAAGAAGCGCCGGAAGGCCTATCCCGACAAGGTGACGATTGCCCCCTCGGGCCGCTTCCCGACGAAGGGCTACTGGATCCAATTCGCCGCCATGAAGGACATGTCGGGTGTGCGCATCACGGGTGAGATCAACCGTGAGACCAACACCATCACGCTGACGGGCAAGGGCGTGCGCGATGTGTCTCTCTTCCTTTCCGACGGCCTCGTGGACCTCGACCGACCGGTGACGGTGATCGCCAACGGCGCCGAGTCCAAGGACACGTTCCAGCGTTCGGTCAATACCTTCATGGAGCTGCTCCGCGACGGCAAGATCGACTCGGATCGTCTCTACACCGCGACGAAGCAGTACCACCTGCCCGCCATCGCCGACGACTCGGATTCCGAATCGGGCGATTGAGCTCTTCGGATCCAGATCAGCTGGACGCCCAGGACCCGGAGCCCCGACGGGGCTTTTGGCTCCTGGGCGTCGTGGCATTGGCCGGTGCCGGGACCATGGTCGTCGAGCTCGGCGCCGTCCGTCTCTTGGCGCCGTGGTTTGGAACCTCCAGTAGCGTTTGGACCAACGTGATTGGCGTGGTCCTCGCCGCGCTCGCTTTGGGGTACGCCATCGGAGGCCGGCTCGCAACGACGGCGAATCCGGCGCACCGCCTGGGCAGTGTGCTGGTGATTGCCGGTGCCCTGGCCTCGCTCTTGCCGCTGGTCGCAGGCCCCGTGGCGGAGTTCTTCATGCCGTCTGGTGTGCCTCTGCACCGTGCGGCGGGGGTCCTTGTGTGGGGCAGCCTCGCATGCGCCGCCGTGCTCTTCCTTCCAGCCGCCGCCGCGCTGGGCTGCGCCGGCCCCCTGGCGGTGGAAGCGATACAACGCATGAGCGGAAGCGGCGCGGGGGCCGCCGGGGGCCGCGTGCTGGCCGCATCGACCCTCGGGAGCCTCGCGGGCACGTTCAGCACCACGCACCTCCTGATCCCAGGCATGGGGATCACCAAGACCTTCGTGCTGGCGTCCGCATGCTTGGCGGCCTCGGGGATGGCGATCCTCTTGATCGGGGAGCGGCGCATCGCTTCGGCTCTCTGGTTGCCCCTGGCCATCTTCGCCGGAGGTGCCGCAACCTCGACGCTCCAGTCGGGCCCATTTGGCCGCAGCGCCGGGGAGGGGGAGACCCTTCTGGCGGCGGCCGAATCGAGCGTGCAGTCCATTCGCGCTATCGAAACCGAAGGGCAGGAGGGGCAGGGTCCGATTCGTATCCTGCGCGTGAATGAGAGCCTCGACTCCTTCCAATCCGTCTGGACGAAGGAGCCCGGCCTGCTGCCCCAAGGCCACTACTACAACCTCTTCGCACTTCCCCTTGCCTGGACGACCCAGGAGACGCGGGAGGCTCCGGGGACTTGGGACATGCTCGTCATCGGTTTGGGGGCGGGGACCTCGGTCCGGGTCCTGGAGGGCACGAAAGCCCCTGAAACAGAGCTCCGCTCCGTCGGCATCGAAATTGACGAGGCCGTCCTCGAGCTCGGCGAGGCTTACTTCGAACTCGAACGGGGGACGGAATCTCGGGTGGCGTTGGGGGACCTTGACGGGCGCGCGGCGCTGCGGTTCCTCGACCGAAAGTTCGACCAGGTGATTGTGGACGCCTACGCGAACAACATGGAGATCCCACCGCACCTGGCGACCGTGGAGGCGTTCCGCGAAATCGCGGGGACCCTGCGCGAGGACGGCTGGCTCACCGTCAACATTGGGGGGTTCGGACCCGACGACCCCGTCGTTCGTGCCATTGCCGCGAGCGCCCACGAAGGGCTTGAGTCCACCGTCTACCTGGCGCGCGTTCCCCTTTCCCGCAACTGGGTGGTCTTCGGGCGCAAAGGCAGCGGCGTGCCCCAGCCGGGCGAACGCGCATTTGGGTCCCGCGGCGGCCACCTTGCCCATGGTGTCGATCGGGTGATCCCATCCCTCGAAGTTCCCGGGGCGTGGATCCCCGTCGATAGCGCGTGGGCCGATGGGTACAGCCTGACCGACGACACAAGCGACACGGAATCCCTCCAGGCCAGCTCCATTGCGAGCGCCGCGAAGAGGCTTCAGGAGCTCGATGACCAGACGGATGGCGGCAAGGCCGTCCCCCTGGACCCTCCCAGTCCCCGTGATCTCGACACAGCCGAAGCAGTGAATTCCTTCGCGGCCAAGGCTGACTTTACTGACGCCTTGGATGCGGCCGCCTCCATCGAGCACCCCGGCCTGCGTGCGATCCTGGAGGCCCGCGTGCACTGGCTGGGGGGGTCGCCCCTGCGTGCGCTGGAACTGGCTTCCGAGGGTTTGCAGTCGGTGCCGAATGACCCTGGGCTCTTGTCCATGGCCATCGATGCTGGGCTGGCCGTCGGCGCCCAAAAGATCTCAACGGTGCGGCTCGAGAGGCTTCGAGCTGCCGTCCAGGGCGATGATCGATGGGCGGGCCGGATAAGCGGATACTCGGCTCAGCTCCAGGAGTTCGCCGAGGAGGGGTCCAGGTCCAAGGGTGCCGTGCGCCGTGCCCAATGGGCCGTCCTGCTGGCGGGTCTCATCGGGATGGCCGGGAGCCTCTGGGCCGCGGGATCCACGGCGAGGTCCCTCCGCGCTGCGTGAATTCCCCCGGGGGTAAGTTCCAATTTTGAGACGAATCGCCGCTGCGGCATCTCGCTCGTTTCCTCGGGACCGCAAATCTCCATTCCAGGGCCGCCAGCGAGGTAGTCTTTTGTGGCGTCACCTTGCTGTGAATGCGTCGCAGGGCGGGAACCTATCGGAACCGCGGCCCGTCCATCAAGGGGCACGCGACCGCTTCGCGCGCCCTTGCGCTTCCCGCCGCACATTCATTGGCCCCCTGGACAGCTGAGCTTCCAGTGGCCCCACGGAATCCAAAGACCCTATGCATCTCGTTCAACGACTCAAGCCCCGCGCCCTAGCCACCTTCGCTTTCGCCGCAGCCAGCCTTTCCAGTGCTGCGACTGCGCAGATTGGCTCGACCTACTGCGTGGCGGCCCCGAACTCCACGGGCTCCATCTCGCTGATCTCCGCCACCGGCAGCACCGATGTGGCCCTGAACGACGTCACGCTCGGCGTTTCGAGTCTCCCGCTCAACCAGTTCGGCCTCTTCGTCACGAGCCAGACCCAAACGTTCGTGATGAACCCCGGCGGCTCCAACGGCAACCTTTGCGTGGGCGGCATGATCGGCCGATTCAACGCAGGCATCGTGAGCTCCGGCGCCACGGGCACCGTCTCCCTTGCCCTGGACCTGAACGCCATCGCCGCGCCCATGGGCGCCTACTCGGTCATGCCCGGCGACACGGTGAACTTCCAGTTCTGGCACCGCGACGTGGCGGCTCCGGGGTTCTCGAACCTGAGCCAAGGCCTGGAGATTCAATTCGACTCCGCCCCGGGCTTGACCTTCCAGAACGACATCTACCCGCTGCTGACGCAGCCCAACATCAATGCTGGTTCGTGCGTCAGCTGCCACGGCGGCATCTGCGGCCTGGATCTGAGCACCGCGCAGGACGCCTACAACAACTTGATCAACGTGGAGTCGGTCTGCTGCTTCCCCGACGACTACGTGGTTCCGGGAGACTCGACCAGCAGTGTGCTGTACCAGAAGCTTGGAAACCCGACCTGCGGAAGCGCGATGCCCTTCGGTGGAACCTTCGCCGGTGATCCGGACGCGGTCCGCGACTGGATCGACGCCGGCGCGCCGTTCTGATCTCCAAAGGACGCTTACGGAAAGGCCCGGCCGGTGCAGTGACACCGGCCGGGCCTTTCTCTTGTCTCGGTCATCTGGGCTGTTCACCCAGGCCGAACTTAGAACAGGTCGAGCACCCCGCCGCCACGCTCAGGGTCGGTCAACGTCGCCGGGGCAGCGGGCCATGGAATCGACTCGGCGAAGGGCACGTTCCATTGGATCGGCTTCTTGGCTGCGAGCGCCCCCAGGGCCGCGATGGCAAAGGCGCGCGTCGTGTCGTCCACGCGTGATCCGCCGACCCGCCGTGCGTTGACCACCTGCAATAGGGGCCCAACGGCAGTGGTGTCGCGGCACCAAGCGAGGGCCTGAAGGGCCGCTACCTTTTCCGGCATGAAGCGCGCGGTGCGCAGCTTCGAGGCGAGCGTGGCGGCGAGCTGCACGTCCCCGAGCAAGGCGAGCGCGGTCGCCACGTCCCTCTCCAGGTACGGACGGTAAACACCCGAGGAGACGATCTTGCGCATCTCCGAAACGGCGTCCTTGTTGCCCATGAGGGCCAGGGCCATCGCGTGCAGGCCTCGGATGCGGAAGTCCCCTTTCGTGGTCCCCTCGAGAACCTTCTGCGCCGCTTTGGCGTTGCGCGAGAGCCCAAGGGCCACCGCGGCGGCGGAACGCTCCTCGGGGCTGTTGGCAGCCTCCAGACGCGTCTCCAGGAGCGCTTGAGTACCCAGTGCGGGCGCCGCGCCAGCCGCCAGGCGCTCGCCCTCCAAAAGACCCAGGGCCAACAAGGCCCACGGGCGCAGGCTTGGCTTTCCGTTCAAGCAGCGCGTTCCGAGCTCACTGCGGATGGCCAGCGTCACATCCCCGGCCGGAATAGGCCCCCTCGCGGCGATGCGGGCAAGGGCGATGGCTGCGAGGCCCGCCTCCCGCTCCTGACCCGACTTCATGACGGTACCCAGCGCGTCCCGTGCCGCCGCTTGACGCTTGTCCGGAGCGCAGGTGCCCAAGAGTCCCAGGGCCTCCACCAGCGCCTCACGGTGTATCGCGCCCATGGCGCCCGATGACCGCGCTGTGAGGTCCTTCGTCAAGAGGTCCATCACCCGGTCCTGCAGACCGAAAAGCACTTTGTCATCCGCGCCGCCAGCGTCCCCAGCCCAAAGGGACAGCCGTGCCATCGCAACGGGAATGAAGGTGCGGGCCCGTGGGTCCGTGGCCCTCGAATCGTAGAGACCCTCCAGGGCGTCGATCATGTCCTCACCTGTCTCTTATACACATCTCCGAGCCCACGAGACTAG
>CAJXRJ010000088.1 GCA_913058555.1 uncultured bacterium | reverse complement strand
TCTACACACTGCATATCGTCGGCAGCGTCAGATGTGTATAAGAGACAGGCCTCAGCGCTGGCTCCGCGTGCTACTGGTTCGGCGGCTACGCCAACAACGGCAGCCCCTGCGGCGGCTCGGTTGGCACCCCCCGTGGCGCCTTCTGGATGGAAATGTCTGCGGACATCGGCCCGACTGGCCCCCAGGCCATCAGCGTTCCCGGTTGCGTTGGCGCTATCACAGCCACGGGTTCGCCCGCGATCTGCGAAGTCTACGGCGACATCGTTGCGGCCAACGGCGACGCTGAGCTTCGTGCTTCCGACATGCCCGCCAACCAGTTCGGCATCTTCGCTACCGGTCTTGCGACCATCGCGCCGATGACGGTCAACTCCGGCAACGGCTGGATCTGCATCAACCCGGGCGCCCAGGGTGGCCTTGGTCGCTTCCAGGGTGCTACCCAGATCAAGAACACTGGTGCTGGCGGCACGTTCTCCCTCGACAGCGGTGCTGCTGAGTGGGACATGACCATGATCCCGACCTCGACGGGCACCTACGCCGCGATGACCGGTACCACGTCTAACTTCCAGGCTTGGTTCCGCGAGCCGGTCGGCGCTGGCTGGAACTTCACGGGTTCCTGCGCCGTTACGTGGCAGTGATCGGATGCGGCAGGGCTTTCCGCGCGCTCCGGCGCGCGTAGGGTCTTGACCGACGCGAAGCGGCCCCATCCTCTCTCCAGAGAGGATGGGGCCGCTTCTTTGTGGCCGGATTCTCGGGCGTCTACCGTGACCTCGCTGCCTCAAATCGGTACCACTCATGAGAGGCCGTCTGAGATGCTTGCCGCGTGAACTGGATTTGGTCCCTCGCGCGATTGAGCCTGCAGTGACAAACTGGGAGAGGAGAGTGCGTTCGCCATGTGCACATTGATGAACTTAGAAACAGACAGCAGAACAGGGCTCGCCGGCTCTTGGCGCGCCCGTGCGCGGGCGTGGCTGCGGACGAGGGTGCCTGCGTTGGCAGGACTCGGCCCAGGCTTGGCCATGGCCGCGCTGGCGGCCCCGTCTCCCGCGCTAGCGGCCCCCTCGAATCCCCTTCCTGCGCTGGACGGGCCGTCGATCGAGGCTCCTGCTGCGTCACTGGACTCCCCAGTGGCTTCGGTCCAGCCACCGACCCTGGAGTCCTCGGTCACGGCTCTCGCCGATTGGGGACACCGGCACGCGTCATTTGCCACAGCCGTTCTGTCCGCGACTCCTTCGCTGTCCTTCCCCGGGAGCGCTGCTCTCCACGGGCGGTCGGAGGCGGAGGGGCGTCGCCTTCTGGGTGATGTTCTGACGATGGCTGCCCTCGCCGAGTCGTCGGACTGGGGCGGCGTCGACCCTATCTGCGCTCTCCGTGAGTCCGCGGTAGGGGCTAGCCAGTCCTTCCGCGAAAGCTTGGCGCTGGGTGCGATCGAGCTCGCGCAGTTGGCTCCCACCGATGGCCTTCGTAAGCGGCACCTACTCTTCGCCGCACGGCTCGCCGAGAGCCTCACGTGGCGATCCAGCACCCCAGGCGAAGCAGAGACTACCGGCTCGGCCGCGACCAAGGGGTCGCCGGCGGATTGGGCCGGTGTCATCGCGCGAATCTACGACCAGATCACGGCATCCCATGGGGATGAACCGATTCCCGTTCGCCGCGGCAAGGACCGCCTTGACGCGCTGGCGCCCGGGCGGCGCGCGCCGAGGTTCGTGGCAAGGGACACCGCGGGCAATGAAGTTCGCTCCAGCGACTTCGAGGGCAAGATCGTCCTCTACCGATTCTGGAGCGACCGCTCGGCGGCCTCGATCGCTGCCCACGAAGAAGACCTCGCGCTGCTTCGTCTCTTCTGGGATACGCCATTCGAACTGGTCGGTATCTCCTCCGACCTCGATCGAAAGAAGCACCTGGACGTCCTCGCGGAATCGCGTGTCGGCGGGACCCAGATCTACGATGGGCCGATCGGCACGGAGCTGGTCGACGCCTTGGCCCGGGCAGGCAACAACTCACGAACGACGCCCACAAGTTCAACGGCATCGTGGAACTTCCCGACGGTTGGCTCGTCCATCCTCGTGGATTCTGCCGGCGTCATCCGGGCCCACAATCTCCACGGCGCGGCCCTTGAGCAAGCCATTCAAGGGCTTGTCGCTGAACATAGAATCCGGCTACGTGAGCAGCGACTCACGGGCCAGTCGGGAGACTAGCCCCGCTCTCCTTCCTTTGATTCCCGGTGGCGCAATCTCGCTGGCCACTTCGGGACGCTCCGACCTCCACTCGCATCCACCCTCGATCCTCCCCCATAGGCACTGTCACCACGATCCGCGGTGACCTTCCTTGGGGCATGGCCGCGCGCAGCGCCGATCCGAATCAATCCCAGTCCATGGCAACTCCCGAGCCTAGCTTTCAACTTCGCCCAGAGCGGCACGCGCCCATGCGCGAGCTGCCGCTTTGGACGGTGCTGGTCGTTTCCGGGCTTGTGCTGGTGATCGGTCTCTGGGACGAGGATCGGCCGAGCGACTTTGGTTCGGATTCCGTGGAGGTTGCCGGTCATTCGGTGCGAGCTGGCTCCGGGGTACCCATCGCCCCCGACGGGGATGGGGACTCACCGAGTTTCGTGGACGTCTCCGGCACCCACGGGCGATCCCTGGAGTCGGAGGAGCTCGCGAACAGCGCCGCACGCGCGGCTGCGGGCGGCCTCGGCAATGCCTCCTCGGGGCCCCAGGGGCTCGGGGACGATCCCACATTCGAAGGCGGCAGCGCCGGCGGATCGCGCGCGCGCGCGTCCTCGAAGTCAAGCGCCCATGTACAGGCGCCCTCCGAGGAAGGTTCGTTTGTGCAGGGGATTCGCAGCGGCGATTGGCTCGTGCGTTGGCCCAACGGGGAAACCCACTCTGAGGGACGCTACGAGAACGGCCTTCGGGACGGGCTGTGGCGCAGCTTCTCTATGGCAGGGCACCTGATCGAGGACGTGACGTACGCCGACGGGGTCTTGGACGGGGCTTGGCGCTCGTACTCCCAGAGCGGCGAAGTCATCGGAGAGGGGCAGCACGAGGACAACCACCGGTCCGGCACATGGACGCTTCGGTACACCGACGGCCGGATCAAGGAGCGTGGTAGCTACGTGGACGGTCTGCGCGAAGGCGAGTGGGAGTTCTACGACGATCTCGGCCTTCCGACAACGAGGTCAGGGCACTACCGCGCTGGCGTCAAGATCGACTGAGCGCGCGGGGGCGCAGCGGCGCCTTCGTCCTCGACGTTTGGCCCCTTGCCATTCGGGGCCACTTCCGAATCCACCCGATGGGGTCCTAGCCGCCCCGGGTGTGCATCTCGAGGTGCGGCTTGTCCCGTAGGGTCGCCGAATCGGCGAGGGCAGCGCGGTCCTTGGCCGCATGGCGCACTTCGGCTCCCCGGTCATCGCGGGCCGTCCAGATGCGCCGGATTTGCTCGGCGGCGGCGATGGGTCCCTCCTCGCGGAGGGTGCCTGTGATCTCTTCGCCATCCTCGGCGTAGAGGCAGGTGAAGAAGCGCCCGTCCGCTGTGAGTCGAGCACGATCGCATTGGCTGCAGAAGGGGCGCGTCGTGGAGGCGATGATGCCGAAGGTCTGACCGTTCCCAAGTTGGAAACGATCGGCGGGCGCGGCTGTGCGCTCGGTTTCCAGGGGCTCGATATCCCCGAGTTCGGATTGGAGGCGTTGCAGCATCTCGGACGCGGAGACGACGGTGTCCATGGACCACTGGGTGGCTCCGCCCACGTCCATGTATTCGATGAACCGGATCTCGATCCCTTCCTCTGCCCCGAAGCGCAGCAGGTCAGCGAGCTCGTCATCGTTTTTTCCCCGCATGACCACGGTGTTGAGCTTGGTCCCCACAAAGCCAGCGTCCCCCGCGGCTCGGATCCCGGCGAGGGCTCGTCCTAGCTCATCCCTGCGGGTCATCTCCAGGAACCGGTCCTGGCGAAGGGTGTCGAGGCTGATCGTGATGCGATCGAGTCCCGCCTCTTTGAGGCGCGGGGCCAAGTCCCCTAGGCGAACCGCGTTCGTCGTGAGGGCGATCTCCTCCAGGGCCTCAATCCCAGCCAGTCGGGACACCAGGTCGGGCAGGTCCCGTCGCAGGAGCGGCTCGCCGCCGGTCAGGCGGATCTTCGTCACCCCCAAGGGCACGAGCTCGCGGACCAGGGAGACACTCTCCTCGAAGGAGAGGATCTCCTTCTTCGGAAGCCACGTGTAGATCTCCTCCGGCATGCAATAGCTGCAGCGCAGGTTGCACCGGTCCGTGACTGAAAGACGCAGGCTCCTGAGCGGGCGTCCGTGGGCGTCGTGGGGGCGATCCATGGTGCACGGATTATCGCCCATTGGAAGTGCTTGGTGGGACCCTGAAGCCGCTGCCTCTCGGATCTTCGAGGATCCGGGATGCTCAGCCGTTCAGTCCTGGCGAGGGCGTTCTATCTTCGGGGTCATGTCACGCCCCAGCACCCTCGGAGAGCTACGCGCCTCCGGTTGGACCAGCCGTTCGGTCCACGCAGAGCTTCGCTCCAACCTGATCCAGAAGCTCAAGAACGGGGACCCGATGTTCCCCGGCATCGTGGGGTACGAAGACTCGGTCGTGCCTCAGCTTCAGAATGCACTCCTGTCCGGGCACAGCTTCATCCTGCTGGGGCTCCGGGGCCAGGCCAAGACGCGGATCGCGCGCTCCTTGACGAGTCTTCTGGACGAGTGGATGCCCGCCATCGAAGGCTCCGATATGAACGAGGACCCCTTCCACCCAGTGACCGTGCCGTCGCGCAAGCGGGCCCAGGAGCTCGGGGACAAGCTCCCCATTCGTTGGATCCACCGGGACGAGCGCTACCAGGAAAAACTGGCCACGCCCGACGTCACCGTGGCGGACCTCATCGGCGATGTGGATCCGATCAAGGCGGCGACCCAGCGGCTGACGTTCGCGGACCCCGAGGTGATTCACTTCGGCATCCTGCCGCGGGCCAACCGTGGCATCTTCTGCGTCAACGAACTGCCCGACCTCCAGGCCCGGATTCAGGTGGGCCTGCTCAACATTCTTGAGGAAGGCGACATCCAGATCCGCGGCTTCCCGATCCGGATGCCCATGGACATGGCGCTGGTGTTCACGGCCAACCCCGAGGACTACACCAACCGCGGCAGCATCATTACCCCCCTGCGCGACCGCATCGCCTCCCAAATCCTGACGCATTACCCCAGGGACCTCGCCCAGGCGCGTGCCATCACCGAGGCTGAGTCTTGGACTGCTCGGGGGCAAGGCGAGATTGCGGTGCACGTTCCGGATGCCCTGCGGCAGGCGATTGACCTCGTTGCGTTCGAAGCCCGCGAGTCGGAGTTTGTGGACCAAGCGTCGGGGGTGAGCGCGCGGCTCTCGATTGCGCTCTACGAGAACGTGATCAGCAACGCGGAGCGCCGGGCCCTGCTTGCCGGTCAGAGTGAAGCCACGGTGAGGCCGGCGGACCTTTACACCGGGATCTCCGCGGTGACCGGCAAGGTGGAGCTGGTCTATGACGGCGAGCGAGAAGGCATGGGCACCGTCGCGAGAATGCTGGTGGGCCGAGCCCTTGCGACGGCCTTTGCAGAGGTCTTCCCTGACGGCTACGCCGAAGGGGAAGGGGACGCGGGTGGCAGCGAGCCGGTCTACGAATCGGTGCTGGCCTGGTTCCGCGGCGCCGAGACCTTGGAGCTGGACGACGAGGCCGCGGACGCGGAGCACTTCGCTAAGCTCCAGCGCGTCACTGGCCTCGAAGATCTTGTGCGCCGGATCGCGGAGCCAACGTCGGACGGCGAGTGCGCTTCGCTCATGGAGCTGGTCCTCGAGGGTCTGCACCAAAGCTCGCTCCTCTCCCGAGACGACGACGGCGATCGGGTCCGGGTGTTCGGGGACATGCTGGCGCAGATGGCGCGGTCACTCTCGAACTGAGGTCGCCCTTGAAATTCAGCTACAGCGAATTCGACCCCTCCAAGGAGTCCCTCAAGGACCTCCTTCGGCGGCTCAAGGATCTCTATCACGACCTGCTCCTGCAGGCCGATGGCGACCCTGAGCAGGCGCTGCAATGGATGCAGCAGATCGCCGATCGCTACGCGATCCTGCCGGACGGATTCAGCCTCGCGGACTTCAAGAAGCTGCTCGAGAAGGAGCGGCTCGTGGAAGCGACGCCCCAGGGGCTGCAGATGGCCCCGGGCGGCGAACGCGCGCTTCGGCAGGAGTCCCTCGACCGCATCTTCACCGGTCTCTCGAAGGACGCCGCGGGGGATCACCGGGTGTCGGCGGCCGGCACCGGACAGGAGCGCCTGGCAGAGACACGACCGTTTTCGTTTGGTGACGATGCCTCGCTCATCGACGCGACGGCGTCCGTGCGGAACGCCCTCGCCCGGGACCTCTCCTGGGGAATGGGGGGCGGCGCGTTTTCGCTCACCGAGGAGGACCTCGAGGTCCATGAGACGGAGCATCTCTCGAGCTGTGCGACGATCCTGCTGATCGACATCAGCCACTCGATGATCCTCTATGGGGAGGACCGCATCACTCCGGCCAAGCGCGTGGCGCTGGCGCTGACCGAGCTCATTCGGACCCGCTACCCAAAGGACTCGCTGCGCGTGGTGACCTTCGGTGACGACGCGGAGGAGGTGCCCCTCGATTCCATCCCGAGCATCTCGGTCGGGCCCTTCCACACGAACACCCGTGCGGCTCTCCGGATGGCCCAGGATCTCCTGCGGCGTGAAAAGCGTGCGAACCGCCAGATCTTCATGATCACCGACGGCAAACCCAGCGCCCTGACGGAGCCCGACGGCGAGATCTACAAGAATCCGTTCGGCCTGGACCGTCGGGTCGTCTCCAAGACCCTCGATGAGTCGACCGCCTGCCGGAGGCTTGGCATTCCCATCACGACGTTCATGCTCACGGAGGACCCGATGCTCGTGAACTTCGTGGAAGAGTTCACGGAGGCTAACCGCGGCCGTGCCTACTTCGCCGGCGGGGACAAGCTAGGGGCGACCATGTTCGTGGACTACGTGCGCGGGAAGCGGTCGCGCATCTAGGCGCCAGCGATAGGTCGCCGGGCCTTACCGTCGCTCGCTTGGCCTTAACGGGCCTCGAGCTTCACGTTCTCGCCGATCCAATCCAGCATGGACCGGAGTGCGTCGAAGTCTTCGTGGCGGGCGCGAACCCAAGCGTTCGCCATGTAGCCGGCTTCGACGCCTTGGGTGGGTGTGCCCGGCTTGGGAATGTGCATGTCGATGATGTCATCGCCGAAGCGCCGCTGCATTTCTTCAATACCGCGGCAGCCGGTGATCGTTCCGTCCTGGTTCGGGCGCAGGGACACCATGCCCCCGGAGAAGCGGCGTGAGGGGCGTTGCTCGGCTTCGCCGTGCACGATGAGGTGCGCCCACTCCCGATAGATGTCGATCTCGTTCGCAGCGGCGTAGACGTCCCACATGCGCACGCCGGGGGGGCGGCAGCCGATCTCGGAGAACTTCAGACCCTTGGGGCCGAAGAACCATTCCATGTGGGTGGCGGAGGTTTCCACGCCGAGGACCTCAAGGACCTTGCGGCCCATGGCTTTCACCTCGTCGTAGGTGTCGTCCCCGTCGATGGCGTTCGTTGCCACGATCTGCGGCGAGATCCAGCGTTCGCGCATGGCCTCGAGCACACCGGGGTAATAGTGGGATACGAACTCGTGGGCGACCTGACCGCCCACGGCGAGGGTGTCCCAGAAGCCCTCGTGGCCTTCGATGAACTCTTCCACCGCGACGCCTGTCCCATCCCCGAGGCCGCTCCCGGCTATGGCTGCATCGAGCTCTGAGGCGTCGTTGGCGCGGCAAGTTCCCGCAGCGCCTGCGCCGTCGCGGGGCTTCAGGATGACGGGATAACCGACCTTCTCGATGAATGCTTTGGCCTCCTCGACGCTGGAGGTCCCGAGGCTCTGGGCCGTGGCGATGCCGGCCTCCCGCAGGACGTCCTTCATGGCCGGTTTATCGCGGCAGAGCCAAGCCGTCCGTGTGGACGTGCCCGGGATTGACGCCTGCTCGCGGACCCAAGCGCAGGGCATGATGTGGGCCTCGACCGTCGTCTCGAGGCGATCGACCCAGCGATGCTCTTGGATGCGTTTGACGGCGGCGTAGAGGGCCTCCCCGTTCGTCACGGATCCGATCTGCTCGTAACCGGTCAGCCAGCCCTTGAGCTCCTCGTCGAGGGCTTCCACGGGGCTTTCGCCGATGGCCGTGACCGAGGCGCCGACGGACTTGAGGGCGCGCACGAATTCGCGCTGGTTGCGCGGGAAGGCGGGCTCGACAAAGACAACGTGCATGGGAGGCTCGGTGGGGGAGTGTGGGAGGCGTTGAGCGGGGGAGTCACGTTCGGCGGGCTGGCGAGGCTTAGAACTCGGCGAGGACCGCGGAGTAGAGATCCTCGTAGGCGCGAACCTGCGCGTCCCAGGAGAAGTCGCGCTCCATGCCTGCCTTCTGCATGGCGGCCCAGGCTTCCTTGTCTTTCCAGACCTCGAGGGCGTGCTTCATCGTGTCGTGCAGCGCCTGACTGGAGAACTCGTAGAAGCGAAAGCCTGTGCCCGTGCGTGTCTCGGGATTCCATCGCTCGACGGTATCCGCGAGCCCGCCGGTGGCGCGCACCAGGGGAACGGTGCCATACCGCAGGCTGTACATTTGATTCAGTCCGCAGGGCTCGTAGCGCGACGGCATCATGAAGATGTCCGACCCCGCTTCGATGCGGTGGGAGAGTTCGTTCTTGTAGCCGAAGTAGACGCCAACCTTGTTCGGTAGCGCATCCCGGAGCCACTGGAAGTAGCGCTCTGAGGCCTTGTCGCCGCTGCCCAGGACCACAAGTCGCACGTCTTCGGACTGCAGGAAGACGGGCAGGATGTCGGGGAGCAGTTCGAAGCCTTTCTGGCTGGTCATGCGGGAGACGATTCCGATCACCGGGCCGGTCGGATTCGGGGCGAGGCCCATCTCTTCGAGGAGCTCGTCGCGGCAAATTCGCTTGCCCAACAGGTCGTCGGGACCGAAGGCCGCGGGGATATGGGGATCGACGTCGGGGCTCCATTCTCCGTAGTCGACGCCGTTGACGATGCCCACGAGGTGGTCCGAGCGGCTCTTGAGCAGGTCCTCAAGACCCATGCCGTGCTCCTCCGTCTGGATCTCCTGGGCGTACGTGCGTGACACTGTTGAGAGCCAATGGGAGTGGATGATGCCGGTCTCCAGGAGGTTCAGGACACCCTCCTTGAGCCGCTCCTGATGGAAGGACCCGCGGATCTTGCCAAGGCCCATGGCGTCGAGCGACTCAGCCGGGAAGACCCCTTGGTAGCCAAGGTTGTGGATGGAGAAGAGGGAGCGGGTGCCGTGGAAGAGGTCGTCCCAGTTGTAGCCCTCCCGTAGGAGCAGGGGCAGGAGCCCCGTATGCCAGTCGTTGGCGTGCAGGATGTCGGGGGACCAGTGCGTCCGTTGGCAGGTCTCCAATATGGCCCTGCAGAACGCCGTCCACCGGACCGGCTCGTCCTCGTCGTCGGTGTAGAAGTCCTCGCGGTCGAAGAGATCCGGGGCGTTGACGAACTCCACCATGAGCGGCTCGCCCGCCGCGTTCTCGGAATTCGGGAGGGGCGCCTTCAGGATTTCCAAGGACACCCGTCGATTCGGGAAATCCAGATGGAAGGCGTCGCCGGCGGCTTGGGTCTCGAGCCCTGAGGCATCGACCTTTTGGTAGTAGGGCAAAAACAGCCTCACGTCGTGCCCCCGGCGCCATAGGGCGCGTCCGAGGGCTGCGGACACGTCCGCTAGCCCTCCGGTTTTGGCGAAGGGGGCGCACTCGGAAGCAGCAATCACGATCCTCAATGGGGAGGTCATAGGACGGAGCTTACCACCGGAGCGGCTCGATCATCGCTATCCTCGTAGCCCATGGATCGTGCCGTTGTCTTCGTAGCTCCTTTTGCCCTGGAAAGCACCCTGCGCTTCGTCCGCGCAGCGGCTGCCCTTCCAGGGGTGCATCTAACGATTGTCTGCCAGGAGCCTGTCCAGGCATTCCGGGCGAAGGCCGGTGAGGTGGCCTCCCGGCAGTTCAGCGCCGTGGTGCAGTGCCGTGACGTGCACGACCCCACCCAGCTGGAGGCTGCCGTGCGCGAGGCCGGCGCCAGGACGGGTGGCCGCGTCGACGCCCTGATCGGAATCCTCGAGCCCCTCCAGGTGCCCCTGGCCAAGGTCCGTGAGAGCCTTCGGATCCCTGGCATGGACTCGGCCGAGGCCCAGCGCTTCCGGGACAAGGCTCACATGAAAGACTCTCTCCGCGCAGCGGGCCTGCCCTGTGCGCGGCACGTGCTCGCCACGGACAAGGCAATGGCCATGGCCTTTGCGAAAGAGACGCTCCCGCTAGTGGCCAAGCCGCCCGCTGGAGCGGGCGCGAAGGACACCTTCCGGGTCGAACGCCTCGAGGACCTGGAGAGCTGGCTCCGCACTCATCCCCCGAGCCCAGCGAAGCCGCTCCTCCTGGAGGAGTTTGTCCAAGGCGAGGAGTTCTCCTTCGACTCGGTCAGCGTGGGGGGCAAGCACCTCATGCACTCGATTTCCCAGTACGCGCCGACGCCCCTTCAGGTCATGGAGTCCCCGTGGATCCAGTGGACGGTGATGCTCCCGAAGGACATCAGCGGGCCGGAGTTCGCGGAGATCCACGCGGCTGGTGCGAAGGCGCTGGACGTGCTCGGGATGGTGACGGGAATGACGCACATGGAATGGTTTCGCCGGGCCGATGGCTCGATCGCGATTTCCGAAGTGGCGGCGCGCCCGCCGGGCGCGCAGTTCACGAGCCTCATCTCCTATGCGTACGAGAAAGACATGTACAGCGCCTGGGCGGAGCTCGTCTGCTTCGACCGATTCGATGTTCCTGAGCGCCGCTTTTCCACGGGCGCGGCCTACCTGCGCGGCCAGGGCACCGGGCGTGTCAACCAGGTCCACGGCATCACGCAGGCGAAAGAGGAGCTCGGCGACTTGATCGTCGAGGCCAAGATCCCCCCGGCGGGTAGCCCGAAGTCTTCTAGCTACGAAGGCGAGGGCTACGTCATCCTCAAAGACACCGACACCCAGGCCGTGGCCGACGGCCTGCGGCGCATTGTCCAGATCCTTCAAGTGGAGCTCACCCCGTGACGAACCTCGATGTTCTGCTGATCAGTCCGTCGTTCCCGGCGGATAACGGTCACTTCACCCAGGCGCTGCACGCGCTGCCCGGGGTGCGCGTGCTCGCCGTGGGGGACCAGCACCCTTCCTCCATGGAGCCCGGCGTCCGCGAGGCCGTGGACGAGCTCCACGTGGTGCCGAACCTTTGGCGCGAAGAAGAAGTGGTGCAGTCGACGCGCGAGTGGCTCAAGGGCCTGGGCGTACGCTCGCTACATCGGGTCGAGTGCCTATGGGAGCCTGGCGTCGTGCTTGCCGCACGCATGCGCGAGGCCTTCGGTGTCCAGGGGCTCAATGTCGACCAGGCCAAGGCCTTCCGGGACAAGGAGACCATGAAGTCGCGCCTGGACGCGGCCGGCATCCGCACGCCGCACCACTACCGTGCCAGCAGCGGCGAAGAGGTGCGTGACGCAGCCGAGAAGATCGGCTACCCGGTCATCGTCAAGCCAATCGACGGAGCCGGCTCCGCCGATACCTACGTGCTGCGTTCGGACGAGGAGCTCGAGCAGGCCCTCGGGGCCATTCGGCACGTGCCGGAGGTGAGCGTCGAGGAGTTCATCGAAGGCGATGAGTTCACCTATGACGCCATTCTCAGTGGCGGCGAAACGCTCTTCGAGAACGTCGCCTGGTACCGGCCAAAGCCGTTGGTGGCCCGGCAGAATCCATGGATCAGCCCCCAGGCCATTTGCCTCTCCGATATCCGCCAACCGGACATCGCCCCCGGCGTCGAGCTTGGGCGCAAGGCCCTGAAGGCCCTGGGGCTCGAGACCGGCATGGCCCACATGGAATGGTTTCGATCGTCCAAGAACGGCGAGGCCATCTTCGGTGAGGTGGGCGCCCGCGCCCCGGGTGGACGGCTCTCCCACGGCATGAACTGGTCCTGTGAAGGGGACGTCTTTCAGCTCTGGGCCGAGGCCATCACCCACGGCCGCACCGAGCAATCCATGGCCAAGCACTTCAACGCCGCGCTCGTCTTCAAGCGGGCCACGGGCCCGGGCAAGATCATTACGAGCGTGCACGGCCTCGACAGGATCTTGGCGGAGCACGGAGAGCACATCCCCGTGGTGGATCTCGTCCCCGTTGGCTCCGCCCGCCGCGACTGGACCCAAGTGGTCACCGGCGACGGCTGGATGGTGGTGAGGCATATGGACCTTGGCGAGACGATCGAGCTCGCTGACCGACTCTCCCGTGACGTACGAATTGAGTGCGCGACCTGATGAGTGCCGCTACTTTGACCACCACGCGTCCCATTGCGCTGCTCGGTCCCCAGCACACCACGCCGACCCTGAGCTCCGCCCTAGAGGGCATCGGAGCCAAAGGGCCGATCGTTCTTGTGGCCGCTGGCTGGGAAGAACGGGAAGCAGAAACGAGCGAGCTGGAGGCCCACATCGGCAGCAAGGTTCAGAACCTTGGGCTCTGGCCCGCGTGCGAGGCGGCCTTCGAAGAGGACGCACAGCTCCGGGCCCAGATGTTCGTGCGCTACGACCGCATGCAAGAGCTCTCCCGGATCTACAGGATCCGGTTGAGCGCTGAGCTGGGCGCGCTCCGCAAGCTCCTCGCGGAAACCGATCCCGGCCGCCCCAACGATCTTGTGGGGCCAGCACTGAACCCCGCATTCGAAGCGCTTCGCGCCCTCGACCAGAATCACCTCGACCGCGTCACCGAGGTGAACGACGAGGTTTTCGACGCCATCCGGAAGCGCGACGCCGTCCGTGCGAAAGCGGAAGAGGTCGCGGAGCGGGTGGCCCAGGCGGGCGCGTGCCTGGTGGCCGGCGGGCACGTCGGCATCCTGTACAACCGCATGCGTCTCTTTGGTGTGCTTGACGCCCTTCCGGAGAGCGCCGCGATCGTGGGCTGGTCCGCCGGGGCAATGGTCCTGACCGAGCGCATCCTCCTCTTCCACGATTCGCCGCCCCAGGGCGCTGGGGACGCGGAGCTCCATGGTCCCGGCTTTGGGATCGCGAAGGGCATCACGGCGCTTCCCCACGCGGGATCTCGCCTGGACTTGGAGGATGGGGCCCGCGTCGCTCTTCTCGCCCGGCGCATGGGGGAAGGGTCCATTTCCGTGGCTCTGGACGGCGGCGAGTGTGTGGTGTCCTCCGGCGCAGGCTGGGCATTCGACGGGAAAGCCCGCGTACTGGCGGTGGACGGCTCGGTGGTGGCGCCCGCCCAAGGGGAATCAGCCCAAGGGGAATCAGCACAGGGTGCACGGGCATGACTAGCCAGACCATGACTGACATCACGATCGACGCACTGCAGGTGCGGATCCAAGAGATTGGAGCAGCGGCCCTCACGGGCCTTCAATTTCCCTTTGTCGAGGGCAACCGGGCGCTGTTCGTCTACGTGGGCCCGGCGGACGAAGTGCGGCTGCACTACTGGATCTTCTCGCTTGAGTCGGCGGTGCCCTTCCACTGTGTGCACTCGGACGTCTGGACCCTCGAAATCGAGATCCAGGACACGGCCCGGGTCGAGTACAAGCTCGAGGTGGCGAGTGGTGGCCAGCAGCGCCTCCTGAAAGACCCCCTCAATGACCAGCTAGCCAGGGATCCCTTCGGCGCGAACTCCGTGGCCACGGGACCCAACTATGTCGAGCCATGGTGGGCCGTCGAGGACCGCGCCAAGCGCCACGGGAAAGTGCTCGAACGTCAACTGAAGAGCGAGACGTTTGGCGACGTCCGCCCCCTGTCGATCTACCTGCCACCGCGCTACCGGGAGACGCGCCGCTACCCCTTGCTGGTGTGCCATGACGGCCTCGACTACCTGGAGTTCACCGGCCTCGCTCGCGTGCTCGACAATCTGATCGACCGCCAAGAGATCCCGCCGATCGTCGTTTGCTGCACACAGTCCCCGAATCGAATCGAGGAGTACGCGGCCAGCGAGAAGCACGCGCGGTTTGTGTGCCACGAGTTGGTGAAGCTCATGGAGGACGAATTCTCGCTCCTCGAGGGCCCCTCCGAGCGGGCCCTGATGGGGGCGAGCTTCGGTGCGGTCGCGTCGCTGCATGCGGGGCTCACGTTCCCTGGCGTCTTCGACAAGTTGTTCCTGCAGTCGGGCTCGTTCGCCTTCACGGACATCGGGCCCCATGGCCGGGGCCCTCTCTTTGATCCCGTGGTCGAGTTCGTGAACGGCTTCCGCAAGAAGCCCCGGAAGCCCGCGGAGCGTGTGTTCCTTTCCTGCGGTACCTACGAGTCTCTAATCGTCTACAACCGCTCGATGCTGCCGATGCTGCGCAGCGTGGGTGCGGAGGCCAGCCTGGTGGAATCCCAGGACGGCCACAACTGGGAGAACTGGCGCGACCAACTGCGCGTCGGGCTCACCTGGCTTTTCCCCGGTCCCCTTTGGATGGTGTACGAATAGTCCGATGGCTGAAATCACAAGACGCATCGGTTTGTCCCTCGGGGCTGACCTCTGCTGGCCCCGATGCTTTGAGGGAATCCTCCGCCGTTGGGATCCGACACTCCGAATTGGCGGCGACGACATCCGTTTCGATGTCAGTCGCGTCACGATCGAGCCATTCGATCTCAAGCAACCCGTCGAGTACGACGTGGTCTTGGATCGATTGACCCATTGGTACGCCAGCACGCGCGAGTGGATCAAGAAGGCCGTCATCATGGACGACCTCTATGTCCTCAACAATCCGTGGACCGTGCAGTCCATGGAGAAGCAGACGTCGTACTGCGCGATGATGCGCCTGGGCATGCCGATCCCTGGAACGTGGCTCGTGCCGCCCAAGGAATACGACGAGTCGCCGGATCTAGCCCCGACCCTGGAGCGCTACGCCCGGCTCTTCAACCTCGAGGACCTCGGGGAGAAGGTTGGCTATCCAATGTTCATGAAGCCCTACGACGGGGGCGGCTGGGTCGGCGTGACCAAAGTGGACAACGCCGAGGAGCTGACAAAGGCCTACGACGAGAGCGGCAAGTTCGTGATGCATCTGCAGAACGGCGTCCTGCCCCACGACAACTTCGTGCGCTGCGTCGGCATCGGGCCGGACGTGCGCATCATCGAGTACGACCCGTCGGCGCCCCTTCACGAACGCTACACCCAGGAGCACACGCACTTGCCCCAGGCCGACCTCGATCGCCTGCGCAAGATCACCCTCACCATCAACGCGTTCTTTGGGTGGGACTTCAACTCGTGTGAATGCCTCGCCCAGAATGGCATCTGGCACCCGATCGACTTCGCCAACCCGTGCCCGGACTCCCAGGTTACGTCCCTGCACCTGTCTCTTATACACATCTCCGAGCCCACGAGACTAGGCATGA
>CAJXRJ010000087.1 GCA_913058555.1 uncultured bacterium | reverse complement strand
TTCGGGATGTGGACTCTGCGCACATCAGGTGCTCTGTAGCGTCCAGACTTGAAGCGATCGAGAAGGCTCTGAAGCTTGACCTCCAGGTTCTTCCCGTACTCCTCGCCTGTGACGCCATCGACTCCCGGCGCCCCGTCCTTCCGCGTGAGGCGGAACGCCTCGCGCAGGAAGTCCAGGTCGATGTAATGAGCGAGATTGGTGAAGGCACGCTCTGGATGCTCCCTCGCCATTTCTGCTATCCGTTGCAATTTCATTGAGACACTCATTCAAGCTCCGGTCTTGGTGTCGTTCCTCGCAATGGGTCCATGTGTCCAGCTCGCCCTTCCCTCCACTGGGTCCCCTCGGGTTCCGGGTTCCCCACCTTCAGCGGTACTATGGCTCGCTCCGATTCCTCGACATCCATTCCGCCGCACTTCGTGTTCCTTCGTTTGGCGGTACCACGTTGCGTTGCTTGGCAATGCAGGCCGGGAGCAACGCGTCCTTACCTGCGCGGATTTCTTCCGGTCCGCGAACCGCTTCTTGCCGTGGAGATGTCGAGGCCTCCCAGGTTCCTGGGGAGTCCTTGTGTGCATGCCCTTGCTCTAGGGACCCCGGCGAGGCCCGCTACACCAAGACATTGCGGTGCGCGGGGATAGCCTTCCGGAACCAACACGCCGTCGGCCCTCACGGGTCATTATGTTCTCGGGGCTCAGTCGCAGAGGCCTACGCACTTGCTGTCTACGCTTCGCAGCACGGGTCGCCCCGGTGCCACGCAAGACTCGCTTCCGGCTGGCTGCCTAGCCTTGGCCGGGCGGGTGTTGTCCCCGCGGGACTCCAGTAGAAGTTTCAGATAGTCATCATTCCCTTCCTCCAAGCTTTGCCTGGCGCAAGTTGGTGCATAAACCGGATTGGGCGGGCAAGTTCCCCTCCGTTGACGAATTCAGCGAGCGACGGCCACCGAGCTGGGGCTGCCCAAGCCTAGCAGCCGGTTCAAGATCTTGCAGCCGATGGCCACCTCCGTCTTCTGTGCAGCTAGACCTCGGGCGTGGAGCTTGTCGCCGAGCGTCGACTTGTAGCGGAAAAAGGCGTTCTCGACCGTCCCCTGCCGATGGTAGCCCGACTCCTTCTTCCATCTCCGGCGACCGACCTGCGCGACCCTGCGAATCGTCTTGTCCCGTTCAGCCGACCTCGGTTTTCCGCCCGACACAGATGCCGTTCGAGTTGGAGGGATGACGACTCGCGCACCCCTAGCACCAGCCTGCGCGTAGATGGCCACCGTGTCGTAGGCCGCGTCACCAGTGACCCTAGCCAACTTGCCCTTGGTCTTCTTGATGACCTTGATCCCGATCTTTGCATCGTCGCCCGAGCTCTCCGTCAGGACCTGTGCACGGATCATCCCCGCCCGGTCAACGCCGAGGTGCAGCTTGCGCCAACCCCGCTTTCCACGCCCTCCGTGCTTGGCTGCAGCCCACTCGCCCTCTCCCACAATCGACAGCCCCGTGCTATCGATGATCAGGTGTATAGGCTTCTTCGATTGGGTGGCAGCTAGCTTCACGTTGAGGCCCTTGCTCCGTCGAGACAGGGTCGTGTGGTCTGGCGCTTCGAGGCTGAGACCCATCTGATCAAGCAAGGACCGTAGGAAGCCCTCGGCCTGGCGCAGCGGCAACCGGAAGACGAGCCGAAGGGTAAGCGCCGTTTCGATAGCTAGGTCCGTGTACTTCTGTGGGGCTCCGCGGCGACCGGATGGCTTGGCCTTCCAGGCCCTAGTCGCCTCTGGCGTGATCCACAGCGTGATGTCGCCACGCTGAACGAGAGCCTGGTCGTACTCAGCCCAGTTGGTGACTCGATACTTGGTCTTGTACTTCGGGTGGACTCGGGAGTTCATGCCAAAGACCTTCGACTAGCCGAGGGCCAGGACCTAAGGAACCCCACTTCAGAGCGCGTAAAGGGACATGAATAACGCACCAACGCCGCCAAGAGCCCTGAACGGTTGGCTTGCCGAGCGGACAAGCGCTCGTCTAATGAGGCCCGAACTCCGTCGGGACTCTCTGATCTCTCTACTGACCGCGTATGAACAGGTTGACGCTCCCTGTTCGCTGATGCTTGCTGCCCACCTCGGCGACGACGGGGCGAATCAAGGCACACTACGGAATGCAGTCATTCAGCACGCCGGGACAAAGTTGACACTTGATGTACGGTCAGGGCGTCTGCTCACCGTGACCCTGCACTGAGACCCCGGGCTAAGAACCCGCGCTGCAAAGGCGAATCTTCTCCCAACCCCTTCCCAAGGAGGGCATCGGCCCGTTCTCATGTGGCGCATCCCCGCCCTGCTGCGGCCTCCCTTGGTGCTATGGACTCCACTTTCAACTCACTCGAAGAAGTAGCCAGGCTCTTCACCCGGATTCTCCTCGACCGTCAGAAGCAGGAAGCCCGTGAACCCGTGGTGCTTCCGCGGGACCCGGACACCCTCCGGGAGCTCTTGGATCTCACGCTGCCCGATCAGGGACGCGATCTCGAGTCCGTCGGGCTGCACCTCGGCAAGCTGGTGCGGCACACGCCCACCACCGCGTCCGGAGCCTTCTTC
This sequence comes from uncultured bacterium, assembly GCA_913058555.1. Classification (GTDB taxonomy): domain Bacteria; phylum Planctomycetota; class UBA1135; order UBA1135; genus Saltatorellus. Next base: position 13,044 of record CAJXRJ010000087.1, on the reverse strand, counting down.
AACCAGCTCTTCGGAGGTCGCGAGCCGGCATCCCTCCTAGGCGAGACCGTCGCGGCGGCCCTCAACAACTCGATGTACACCTACAAGGTGGGCGGAGCCCAGGTGCTGGTCGAGCTCGAACTCATTCGTGAGATGGGGCAGCGGGTGGGTTTTGACAATCCAGACGGTGTCTTCACGCCCGGGGGCTCCCTTTCGAACTTGAGCGCGATGCTGCTCGCTCGGGATCGCGCGCGTCCCCATGTTCGATCAGAGGGCTTCAGTGGCCCCCGGCTGCGGGTCTACACTTCCGCGGAAAGTCACTACTGCGTGATCAAGGCTTCTCGGGTGCTGGGCATTGGCGCAGACAACGTCGTTTCCGTACCCGTCGATGGGCGCGGACGCATGAGGCCTGATGCCCTCGAAGCTGCGATCCAGGCGGACCTCGCCGCTGGCTACGAGCCGATGATGCTCAACGCCACGGCGGGGACCACCGTTCTTGGCGCGTTCGATCCGCTGAACGAACTGGCTGACGTCTGCGAGAAGTACGACCTATGGATGCACGTGGACGGAGCCTTCGGTGGCTCGTCCGTGCTCGACCCGGATCAGGCCCATCTCATGGCGGGCTCCCACCGCGCTGACTCTGTCACTTGGGACGCCCACAAGGTCATGGGCGCCCAGCTTTCTTGCTCGGTGATCTTGGTCCGCCAGGCAGGCCTCTTGGCCGCAAGCCTCGACGAGAACGCCAGCTACTTGTTTCAGGGGGACAGCCTCGAGCTAAATCCTGGGACGCGCTCGCTGCAGTGCGGCAGGCGCAACGATGGCCTGAAGCTCTGGACGCTCTGGCAGGCTCTGGGAAACGACGGCCTCGCTTTGCGCCTAGCGCGGTTCCGCAGCATGACTCTATTCGCGGCTCAGATCGTCCGCGATGCGCCCGATCTGACGCTGGTACGCGAGCCAGAGTTCCTGAACGTTTGCTTTGACGTCGAGGGGGTTTCGGCCGAGCAACTCTGTGCCGAGCTGACCAAGCGCGGCTTAGCCATGGTCGGCTACGCGCTGGTCGACGACAAGGCGATCGTGCGCTTGACCCTCGTCAACGGGCAGGCCACGAACGAGGACGTACGGGCACTGTTCGGGCACATCCGTAAGGTTGCAGCGGAGCTCAGCACTGCTGCACCATCTCGATTGGCCCAACAAGTCCCCACGCGGTAGCGGGTTTTCTACTTGGCGCGGACGCGTGACCTCCTGGGATCAGGATGCTCGATCGACGCTAATTATGCTCAGGAGGCGCCCTTGGTGCGCCTGTACGGCCGGTAGGACGAACTCCAACACCGAGGCAAGACGCGGTGGATTGGAAGCTAGCCCGAGAAACCACGCACGGGCATGTCACCCGCATCGTTCCAGCGACCGGGTCCATCGCTCGTGGACTTCGACTTTCCACTGGTGCCGCGGACCTTCTTGAGGTCGGTAGGCGACAGAAGAGCGGCGACCCCGCCGCACTCCACGCAGTAGCAGTCTGTGGGCGATCGCAGGTACCTGACGTACCCGTCGCAGCTAGGACAGAACCTCACTTCTTCGTCGAACAATGACACCGTCATACGGTCACCTCGAGTTGTGAATAGGCCGGGCCGACTAGGGCCCCGCGTCGTAGGGCTAAGGTAGCACCGGCAGCGAGAGGAGCGCCACCATCAGGTGACTTGCTGGCCTTCGATGCCGATCGAGAGGAGGCTCAAGCGCCTCGTTCGAAGTAGGAATCCTCAAAGTACTCGTCGTCTCGGTCGTCCTTTGAGGCCAAGCGCCGCTTGCGCCTTGGCCTATCCGGCTCGGCGTTCCACCGTTCAGCCTCATAGCGTTCGAGGATATCATCCTCCCACGCGGCGTCCGAATTCATGTCGAAGTGCTCGGCACCAAGACTTTCGGTGCGAAGTAGCTCGTCTTCGAGCTTCGCGAGTCTCTTGGACTTCATTCTTTTTCCCATGGCTCCCTCCGTGGAGCGATCGCGCGTCCCATTGCGCCCCCCCCCACCGTGGGGAAGGTTCATCTAGGCCGGGTCCTCTAGATAGCTTGATATCGAGCTAATGGCAACGGGGTCAGAAGCGAAAATGCGCGAGTGTCCGAATCTAAGAAACGACTCTCCTTGCGGCATGGCCACGGTTGGGCTGGCTAGGATTCAGGAATGACCCAAGCTAGAGACTCTATGCCAGCAGACGATGTCGACGCGATGCTCGACGACTGGCGAACGGAGCGCCCAGATCTTGACCCCTCGGCTATGGCCGTTGTTCTGCGGGTCCATATTCTCTCGTCACAACTTGCCGAGCGCCTCAAGGATGCCTTGGCTCCCTTGGGGCTCGCGCCGTGGGAGTTTGACGTGCTCTCGGCACTGCGCCGGGCGGGCCGTTCCGGTGGTCGCACTCCCAAGGAGCTGTGCCAATCCGCCCAGCTTACATCGGGTGCCATGACGCATCGCCTCGACCGCCTGGAAGAGAAGGGCTGGCTGCGCCGCCGTGTAGCTAAGGATGACAGGCGGAGCATAACCGTCCACCTCACCCCCAAAGGTCGAACCGTCGTGGACCGTGCGGTGGAGGCCCGCATGGAGGACGCGGTCCAATGCGTTGCCGGTCTTAAGCCCACGGATCAGAGTTCCCTTGCCCGCCTTCTCAAGAAACTCGGAACGGGTCTCACCAAGCACTCCAAGCCATAGGAGCCGTGCCCTCCTTGGGGTGCGCGCATTGCGAGGGAGTCAAGGGAAGCCCTTTCGTTCCTCAGTTGGATGACCCGCTGGGATGCCGGAAAGATCGGTCACTAAAGGGTCGGCGCCCCGGACGCTTCTACGCCGTCTTCGAGGGGCGTTTCCTGCGCGAGCTCGAGGACTACAGGCGTGGTTCGTGGTACGGACTCGAACGCGCTCTCGTAGGTCTGCCGCTGATCGACGCGTGCAATCCGGTACACGACCCAAACAGCGCCTAGACTGAAGCACACGGCCAGGTACAGGAAGAATGCTCCGCCCCCTTGTGTGGTCATGAGCGGTGCAACAATGAGTGGTGCAATGATCGCTCCTACGCTGTGCATGATGAGGATGCCGCTGCCGATTTGAATCAATGGCATGTCGATGCTGTCGCTGGCGGTGGCAATACACAGGGCGTAGATGGGCATGCTGCAGGCGCCCACCAAGAACATGACGCCAAACAAGACGTAGGTATTAGCGGCTGAGAACATCAAGCCAGCGATCGAAACGCCGGCGCCCATCACAGTGAGCCCGGCGATCACAAGACGACGATCCATGCGATCGGATAGCCGGCCAATGGGAACCTGACTGAGCGCACCGCCGGTAATCGTTACGCTCATGAGCCCACCGACCGCCCCGTCCACAAGGCCGAAGCTACGACCCACCAGAGGCCCCACCGCCCACACAGACCCGGTGACTAGCCCGCCCAGCAGCGCCCCCACCACCGCCACCGGCGATGCCCGCAGGAGCACCTGCGGATTGAAGCGCGTGTACGGCAGCGGGTGAGGAGCCGTCATCCGCGTAAGGCCGATGGGAATGATAGCTAGGCACAGGAGAGCTGCTCCAATCGCGAACAGCTCCAGCGTGCCTGGGTCGCCCAACGCCAGCAGACCCTGTCCAACCACCATCGCAACCAAGCAAATGACCGTGTAGATCGCAAGCACAGTGCCGCGGTTCTCACGGGTAGAGGCCTCGCTGAGCCAACTTTCGATGACCATGTATAGACCCGAGAAAGCAACTCCCGTCGCGAAGCGCAGCACTAGCCAAGCGGCGAATTGACTCAATAGCCCGGCCCCGAGGAGCGCTAGGGTGGCTAAGGCTCCCATGACCATGTAGACGCGGATATGGCCGATGCGCGCGACTAGCCCAGGGACCACGATGCAGCCGACCACGAGGCCGCAGAAGTACGCGGATGCCGTCGCGCCTATGGCACTCGTACTCCACCCCATGCCCTCGGCCCGTATTGGCAACAGGGTCAGTTGCAACCCGTGACCGACAAGCAGGATCGCTGCCGCGAGCAGCAGGGTGCCCAGCTTGAATAGGGTTGCGGTCATGACACTGGCAACAGGTGTAAATCCGGAGAGTGGCGAAGTATGCCGAGAACTCGCAGGAGAAGAAGCTCAAAACAGCTTCTCGAGGCTCAGTCACGGTGGCCTGTACACTCGCTGTCTACGCTTCGCAGCGCGGTCCGCCCCAGTGGCCATGAAAGACTCAGCTCCGGCTGGGTGCTGAGCGGCGTTGTTGCATGAAGACGATCGGGCGTGAATCTCCCCCATCCCCAGCGCGGTCAACGAGCGATCTTCTCGGACGTCGGCCAACCGAGTGCGCGCATCCGATTCAACAGGTTGCACGCGACTGCCGCCTCCGTTTCCATCGCGGACAAGGTGCGCGCTCGAAGGCGGTCGCCGATCACCGCCTTATAGCGGAAGAAGGTGTTCTCGACCCGGCCCTGGCGATGGTACCCCGACTCCTTCTTCCACCGCCGGCGTCCGAGCTCCTTCACTTGCCGAATCGTCCGATCTCGAGCCTTTGGTTGCTGGCGCCACGCAGTGGAGCTGGCTCTTGACATCGGTGGTACGACGACTCGGGCTCCTCTTGCCTCAGCGGCGCGGTAGACGGGCCTCGTGTCGTAGGCAGCATCTGCGGTCATCGACTGAATCGAACTGGCGAGGTTATCGATCATCTCGACGCCCGTAGGGGCATCATGCACATCGCTGTCGGTCAGGACCTGCGCTACGATCTCGCCGGTGGCATCAACGCCAAGATGGAGCTTCTTCCACCCGCGACGCCCATTCCCGCCATGTTTGGCCGCGGCCCATTCGCCTTCGCCCACAATCGCGAGGCCGCTGCTGTCGATGATCAGGTCGATCGGTCCGTTGCCCGTGCGACAGGCCAGGGACACTTTGAGGTCGGCGCCCCGGCGAGAGAGCGTGGTGTGATCCGGGGCATTGAGTTCTACGCCCATCAGCTTGAATAGCGAGCGGATGAAGCCTTCCGTCTGACGCAGCGGCAACCGGAAGACGAGCCTCAGGGTCAGGGCGGTCTCAATCGCCAGGTCGGAGAACTTGGGTTGGGCACCGCGTCGCCCGCTTGGCTTCCCCTTCCATGCACCCACGGCCGCGGGCGACAGCCAGACGGTTACATCCCCACGCTGGACAAGGCCACGCTCGTACTCTCGCCAGTTCGTCACGCGGTACCGGGTCTTGTAATCGGGGTGGATGCGTGACTTCATTGCGCCAAGGGTGCCCCACCGCGTCGGATCCGGCACGCCAACGGTCCTGAAGGGCCTCAGAGGCGGGCATTCATGCACCAACGCCGTGGCGCGCCAGGGCGCCAGAGGGACGCTACGGACGGAGAGGAAAGGAGCTGCCTTCGCCGAAGTGCATCTCGCGATGACAGTTCGGGCACACGGCGCAGGCGTTCTCCACGGTGTCTGCACCACCGTCCGCGAGCGGCTCCAGGTGATGGACTTCGAGGTATGGGGTGCCGTCACTCTTGCGATGGAAGGGCGCGGGGCAAGAGCACCTCTCACAAGTCCCCTGGGCGCGCTGCAGGACGTACGCGGTCACGTTCGGATCCCTAACTATCTCCTCACGAGCTGCGCCCAGGACACGGGGAGGCACGGGGTTCCCAGGAGGACGCTCAATCAGCGCGGCGAGACTCAGCAGGGCGCGGACGGACTGATCCAACTCATCACGGTCAGCAGTTGGCTCGGCCGCCCGAGGTATCCGATTCTCTTGGGCGCTGCGGAGGACGGCTTCCCTGAACAAGCCTCCCTGCGCGTTCCCGAGCGGCTTGTATCCCTGAATCCAGACGAGCCCGGCCCCGTGCAAGACCGCGGAGACGTTCTGCATCTTCATCTCGATCGATCCGTTCGACCGGCTGCCGAGGGCCCCAGCCATGAGGCCTCTCCTGACCTCCGCCTTGTTGATCTTCCGTCCCGCGAGCTCGTCTTCGAGCATCGCCATGTACGCCGCAACCAAGGGGACATACTCATCCTCCACCCACGGACCCGATGCACCGCCTTTACCTGCCGGTGCCTCTCCCCCTCCGTCGAACCAGCCGAGCGCCGCAGCCGCCTGGGACGCCTTCAGCCAGCGCTGCCCCACCCGTACCGCGGTTGCTCGCGCTGCCTTGCGATCTCCAGCGACCGCCTCCCAGAGACGCCCTGCCACGACGCCTCGCGCTCCCAACTGGCGGAGTGACTCTTTCGTGGGTCGGTCTTTCCCTTTTTGCAGCTCGTACCCGACCGGAGGCTCGACGCGCCACGCATCCCCACCGTCGCCCTGCAAGTGCCAGAAGGGGAGGCGGGCATCGGGCGCCTCGGAATCCGCAAGGGCAGCAAGCCACGGCCCGAAGTCACGCTCTACCACCTCGAACGGCACCCCGTTGCTTTCACCATCAGCGGCCCGCTTCAGGAGGTAGATGAGGAGCAGGGCCTTGTGCGGATGGGGGCGCTCGCGCGGCCCCCCCGGCGCAAGGCCCTCGATCAGATTGTCCCAGGTCATTGTCATAGCGTAGGAGAGTCGTCGAACGGACGCATGGCTGCCGACGGTCCTGCTGGGACCCTCATGCACCGTAGGCGGACGCCTTGGTGGGTCAAGCCCCAGACCGGCGACTCAATGCACTGCACGACCGCTGGCGCGGCCAACGGGAATTATTGAAAAGTGATGCTCACCGCGTCCGTGAAGTTCGACGTGTTCCCGGTCGGGTTCGAATCGCGATACCAGGCCTGGAAATTCCACGTCTCCCCAGGGAGCGCCTGGGCGAAGCCTGTGGGCGTGGGGATGGCTAAGACGTCGATGGGAAAGAACAGCGAGCCAGTCGCTCCAGACCCGATGATCTGCCCGGGTTGGTTGTATCTGCCCACAAGCCCCAGGACACAGAGGGCGCCTTCGCTGTTGGGGATGGGGAACGCGTAGCCCGGCGTCTGGGACGCGACGAACATACCGAAGGAGTTCTGCGGTAGCCCACGGGCGGTCAGAGTCACGTCGTTGAAGAAGATCAGCTCGGATCCCAACGCGGTAAGTGACGCGCCCGCCCCGGTCGAGTTCGTTACGGCTGGGCCGCAGTAGTTCGAGCCAAGGGCCTCGCAGGAATCGAAGATTCCGTTGCCGTCGAGGTCGAAGGTGGCGTCCATGGCGAGCTGGCACTCATCGAGGGTGCCGTCTCCATCGCAGTCAGTTGCCATGCCTTGGGCTAACTCGCAGGTGTCAGGGACGCCATTGCCGTTACAGTCCTGTGCCAGGCCTGCGGCGATCTCGCACTCGTCCAGAATACCGTCGCCATCGCAGTCACCCCGTGCGCCGGAGGCGATCTCGTTGTGGTCGGGGACGCCATTTCCGTTGCAGTCGGGAAGGGTGAAATTCTCGAACCATGAGACCGATGCCATGGTCGCCACCAGGTCTGGGTCGCCGTCGCCATCGAGATCTGCCGACGTCACCCATCTAATCCCGGACGCGTTGCTCGCGATGACTTCAGGAGCAGCGAATACGCCGAGACCGACGTTCTCCACGAACACAATCTGGTTGAGTGCCGGTGAGGCCGACACGACGTCGGTGTCCCCGTCGAGGTCAAAGTCGAGGGCGTGGACCGAGTACGCCAGAAGAGAGTCATGTGCGAGCACCTGAGACGTCCCGAACGCGCCACCGCCAAGGTTCTGGTTCCACCTCGCTCCCATGCTTGACGCCGACACGACGTCCAGTTCGCCATCACCATCTAGGTCGCTTAGGTCAAGATCACCGGCTTGCGTCACGGTCGCGTCCAGTACCGCGGAAGGTCCGAAGGTGCCACCGCCGAGATTCTCGTGGAACACAATTCCCATACTGGACGACGAGACAATGTCAAGGTCACCATCGGCGTCCAAGTCCGCGCAGGCTGCGTATTCAACTCCTCCGGCTGGGGCCGCAAGAAGCACTCTGTTCGCCCAATTCGTCCCGTGGGTTCTCTCGTGCCACGCAAGGCCGCTGTTCGAAGCCGATACGATGTCCAGGTCACCGTCGCCGTCTATGTCCCCTGTGACAACTGCCACCGGCTGCGCGAGCGCCGAAGAGATCACCTGTTCCCCGCTGAATGTCCCATTACCTCCGTTGTAGTGGACGAGAACCTTGTTCTCATCAGGGCGGCAGGCAAGCACATCGATCAGACCATCGCCGTTCACGTCCGCGGCGTGAGCACTCCAAACCCGACTCGACGCGGTAACCGAGATCTGACGGCGAGGTCCAAAACCTCCGCTGCCTAGATTCTCATGCCAGGAGATCCAGTTGCCGCTGCGTGAACAGGAGACGACATCTTGATCCCCGTCGCCGTCGAGATCCGCTGTGTCCACCCCCCACGCCTGCCCGAAGCCCGACCAGACAGTCTGCTCTGGGCCGAATTGCTGGCCGATGACCGAAGGGACGAGCAATGCAGTGAGGACGGCACTATGGATCTTCATGGAGTCAGTTTTGGACTCCCAGTCCATGCTGTCAACGAATCACCGCACCTCTGTCCAGGGCGCACTCTTGACCTCCGTCCACGCTGCTTCAGCAGGCGGGAAACCCATCGACACACCGTGGCCTTGAAGTGCCTCAGAAGGCCGCCCAGCCGCTCATGCACCGTCACAAGTCGAGGGGACATCAAACGCGGTTCGGCCGTAGCTCGATGGCAGCTCGCCGAGCCAACCCGGATCGCCTCCTTCAAACCGATCCGGACCGCTGCTTATCCATCCCCACCCAATGGCAGCATTTCGCGCTCATTCCCTGCCAGTGGCGCCGACGCTTCAATCCATGGGAATGCGCAGGCAATGCGCCTAGAGGCAGTCTGTCCCCGCCCCACCCTGACCCCCAGCTCAATGTTCGGTGCCGCGGCTCCGAGACGCGGTGGCAGCCCATCGCGAAAGCTAGGGTCATGAAGGATCGCTGATGGCAGCCCAGGCGCTCAAAGTACCAACCGGCGCCCGGGTTGCTCATCTCTAGAGGCATGGAGGTGCGCATGACGCTCGCGAGATGAACTCACCTCGGGGCGTGAAGAGGGGCCGCGTACGACACTAGTCGAACTGAGTCGGAATCACCGCCAGGCGGTCAACGTCGATCAGCCGCGGGTCAAGAAGGACCTCGTCCTCGCCGCGTCCATGGACCCCGATCATCGCGACCAACTCGTGTCCAGCCGGTTTATAGGCCGCCACGTAAGGGCCCTCGTTGTCCGTCTTCCATATGGTGGCTGCAGCAAAATGCTCCGCGATCTGCGGGTTCGTGGACCAGCTCAGGCTGTGCCAACCGTCAATCGTTCGGAATCCCCGGTAGACAATTGGCGGATCCTGCTTCAACGCATTCCAACGCTCACGATCTGCTGCCCCGGGCTCCCAACCCTGTAAGGCGTCACAGAGTGTGACTCGCGGAATCTGGAGGGCATTGCACCAAGGTCCTGGACCAAATTTCGCGCCGCAGAACAGATCGACAACGAGCTTCTGGGGCGAATCGGATGGTTCCCAGAGGAGGTGGGCAATGCAACACTGGAATCCACCACGGTCGATGCCGCAGCCGCATGCGGTTTCGACCAAGACGTCTGCGCTGTACGTAATTTCCTTGAGCGGCTCACTACAGGCAGGACAGCGGCTACCGGGGCGGCTGCACTCAATGCAGCAACCGGCATCACAGCCGCTGCATTGGAGGATCGGAGCGAAGATCTCCTTGGTGGCGTTGTCATGCTCCAGAAGGCCCACCTGATGACGCTGTTGACAGACGGGGCATTGGGTGAATGGAGAACTTAGATCCATGTGACTGATGGTTGAGGCCGCTGACTTCTTGGGGTGTTGCTATGGGTGCCCGACGCGGCCTTGAAGGACCCCTTGCCCCTGGATGATGAACGTGAAACGGATCGACGATCAGCGGTCATCACCACCCCTCTCGTTTGGCGGCACCTAGTTCGTAGGAGTCAGGGAACCCCACCGTGTCATGGGGGGGTCGAGGGCGATGGCTGGCCGCGCCGAGTTCTTCCTGATCCGCCCACGCTGAGCGATCCAGGAGTCGACGGACGCCACGGACGGACGTCACCCGCTGGCCCCTCAGCAGTTCCTCCTGCAGCCTCGCCGACAAGTGAAGTAGCGCCGTGATCTGGCTCACGCGCGCCCGTGTGATTCCGAGATGATTGGCAACGTCGGCTGCGGAAGCGACTCGGCCGGACTCAAGGAGGGCGTCGATGTGGTGGGCAAGCGCTAGAGCGCGAGCGCCAGGCGACGGCGTCGTGTCTTGGATCTCCCGAGGCGACGCAGATGATCGGCACGCCGGCATGGGAACCCTGGCGCTCAGATGGATGGCCGTCATGCCGTAGCCCCCACTTCCCCGCCCTCGTCGATGCGGAGTTCGATGTCGATGGACCCAGTGCGGCCGTCATACACGACGTTCCGTAGCAGCAGGTTGGCTGCCCGCGCTCGTTCCGCGAGGCTCAGGGACTCCCATAGGCCGTCGAACTGGGCAAGGGCCTCTCGGATATGCTCAGGTTCTAGATGGGCATCGTGTAGGCCTGCGAGCTCGACTTTCGCGACCCGAACTCGCTCGTCCATCGCGGCAATCTCGGCGTCCAGCACCCGTACGCGATCGGTGAGTCCGGCTCCCCCATCGCCCGTTTCAATGAACGCGATAATGTGCCCTCGGCGCTTCGCCAGTGCGCCCCGGGCCCGTTGCAGTTCGGAGGTGCGCTCGGTCAACTCCCGGCGCTCCTCTTCGTGCCCGCTGGCGGCTGCGGCAATCGTCGCGCTTAGCAGATGCGGGTTCCGAGCGGCATTGCGGACGGACTCGATGACGGCGCCTTCCAGCACCTCTCCGGACACGCGCGACCCAGGGCAAGCCGAGGCACCCTCCTTCTGGGCACGGACGCAGGCGTAGTACAAGTACACCCTGCCGCCCTTCCGCGCCCGCGTGGGCGTCAGCGCACTCCCGCAATGGCACCGGGCGATTCCGGCAAGGAGCGCGTCGCTCGTGGTGCGGCGCGGTCGGCGGCCTTCTTTGGTTCCAGCGTCGAAGCGTGCCTGGACGGCATCCCAGAGATCCTGCGGGACGATTGAATCCTGCTCTCCGGGACAGTGGCCGTCAGGTCCCCGCACCAGCCCAGCGTAGAGCGGGTTCCGCAGCAGCGCTTTGATGGTCCCCTTGCCGAATGCTCGTCCGCCCGCTTTCGCGCCAGCTGCATTCGTCCACACCTTGTTACGGATACCCAGCGTGGCCAGCTCCTCGGCGACGCCCATGGTGCTGCCCAGCTCCAAGTACAACCTGAATGCACGGCGTACATGCTCGGCCTCAGATTCGTTGACCACGAGGTGCTTATCGACAACGTCGAACCCGAGTACGGGTCGTCCGCCGGTCCACATGCCACGCCTGCGTGCAGCCCCCATCTTGTCCTTGGTTCTCTGCGCAATCGTCTCGCGCTCGAATTGAGCGAAGGTGGCCAACAGATTCAAAACCATGCGCCCCATCGGCGTGGAGGTGTCGAAGCGCTCGGAGACACTGATGAACGCGACCCCATGCTTGTCCAGGAGACGGATCAGTTGGCTGAAGTCCGCGATGCTCCGAGAGAGCCGGTCTAGCCGATAGACGGCGATGGCATCAACGGCGCCGGCCTCTACGTCGCGTAGCAGTCGTTGGAACGCGGGCCTCTCCATATTGGCGCCACTGAACCCGCCGTCGTCATAGGACTCCGCAAGCAGAACCCAGCCGTCGCCGGCCTGGCTCTTCACGTAGGCATCGACGGCTTCTTTCTGAGCGTCCAACGAGTTGAATGCCTGGTCGAGGCCCTCGGTTACAGATTTGCGGGTGTAGCAGGCCACCCTCATCGACCTGATCTTCGTCGCCGCCGTCATCGCGCCGCCTCCTTGCCCCTGAGGCCGAAGAACTTTGGGCCCGACACGTGGCTGCCGCAGATGGCCTTGGCGGCGCCAGAGAGGCTTCGGTAGCGCATGCCGTCCACTTCCCAGCCATCGGCAAGATGCACAGCCACCACGGTGCGCCCGCGCCACTCGCGTTCGAGTCGGGTCCCAACGGGCAAGGCCAGCGATGGTCGCTTTGCCCGTGGCGTCGGCGTGCCGCCAAGGCCCGGTAGCTGCAGCTCGGCCTGCAACTCCTCGATGCGCTTCCGCGCGATAGCGCTGAGCCCTCCGAATCGGTTGGCCTGTTCCCGCCACGCGCATCTTCGCCACAGCCAGGTCCGGTTCTTGGAACGCGGTGGTTTGCCGTGGAGCGCTTGGTAGCGGGCGACGAGCTCGGGAACGGCCATCCCCTGTAGTTCGAGGATGACCTCTTCGATGGGCGGGGACTGGGACTTGGATTTGATGCTCATGCGACTTCCTTAGGGTTCTCGGCGTTGTGGTTAACGGCGCGGGCGCATGGACGCTCGTCGTGGGCCGCAGCATCAAGTCCATTCCCGCGAACCAGCTCCAATCGCCGGATGCCACGGGCGAAGATCGACGCAAGCTCGGCTTTGCGGGCGGCCGGCGTCATTTCGGTTGGGTTGCAGTGCCGGAGGATCATTCCTGGCCCTCCTGGCGCCGCAGCTCTTCGAATACGGCCTCTTCCAGCTCCTCGCGGGCAGCATCCGAGATCGGGCGCACGAGGGCGTGGTGGGCGCCTGTGCGGTCTCGGCGCCCAGGCCAACTGAGCGTCAGGGACCCGGACATGGTCCGGCGGAGGGTGATGCCGTCCAGGTGGAGAGGGCCGTAGCGGAGCTGGACGTAACCCAGTAGCCCGCGTACGGCGTCCGCGTCCGAGCCTGGGGTGAATCGGATGTCGGCTAGCACGCGTAACCTCCGGGCAGACCGTCGAACAGTCCGAGCTGGCCGGGCTTGTCCTCGATCTGACCGGTGGCACCCGCGAAAGGAGTCGAGCTTGGTTTCGGACGGTTCGGACGGACTTCCGCCGAAACCTCCTGGGAGGGAGGAGCGGGACGAACACCACCCTCGGGATCTCCAGGGGCAGATTTCGTTCCTGGAACTTCCTCTGACTGTTCGTCCGAACTGTCCGAACTCTCCAACACGTCGCTATCGGCGGAGGGGGAGTCCTGTCTCTTATACACATCTGACGCTGCCGACGATA